>CAJKRH010000012.1 GCA_905202255.1 uncultured Ruminococcus sp. | reverse complement strand
ATTTGTGGATCCAAGAATTAGATAATTTGTTGCACTTCTCTTGACAATTCACTATACTCATTTTATATTCTTCCCCGCCGTTTTGGCGATAAACTCAAGTATGCGGCAGGCGGATTCTTCCACGCGCCCGCGCGAAAGCTCACCGCTTCTTATCGCGTCGGCGACAGCAGGCGCATTTCCCGATGCCATTTTGAGGTCATGTCCAGCCGCAAGCTCGCGCACATGGACGGAATTATTCTCCCAGTCGGTGACGAGCACGCCGCAATATCCGAATTCATCGCGCATGATTTCTTTGCATATCGTGCCGTATTCGGGCACCTTTATCCCGTTGATAAAGTTATACGATGTCATTATCGCGTATGGCGATGCTTCCGCTATCGCTGTTTCAAAGCCGCGCATATATATTTCGCGGAGCGCTCTCGCGGAAATAACGCTGTCCGATTGCAGGCGGCGATATTCCGTGCTGTTGGCGGCAAAATGCTTTATCGTGGCGCCAACGCCGCATTCCTGCACACCGCGAACCGCAGCGGCGGCTATCTTCCCTGTCACAAGCGGGTCCTCGGAATAATATTCAAAGCTTCTGCCGCAGAGCGGATTGCGATGGATATTCATACCCGGAGCAAGCCACATATCTATATTATAGAGCAGGCACTCTGCACCTATCGCTCTGCCGAATTCCTCTGCGAGCGCCGTATTCCATGTGCAGGCGAGCATCGTGCCCGAGGGATAAACCGTCGTGTTCCGCTCAAGACGAAGCCCCACAGGTCCGTCCGACCAGTAGGTCTCGGGAATACCGAATTTCTCGCTGTAACCTATCTGTCCCTTTTCGTTTCCGCAGGTGAGCACCGCAAGCTCATCATCGCTCATTTCGCGCACGATATCCGCGGCGGTAATCTCTCCGCGCACAAAGCGGGCAAACATGCCGTCGGCATAGCCCTCGGGAATGCGGCGGATGTATTCCTTTTCCTCTGTTTTGGCTTCACCCGCGCCGCCATCCGCATGGCGGGTAGCCTCTGCGGCATCGGAAGCGCTCGGCTTCACCTCGATATATGCTATCTCCGGCGAAGTGCGCGTGGCGGAAACTATCTTCAGATAGCATTCTCCGCGCGGAAGCGCAAGGCGGAAAGGCTCGGAGGTCTTATATACGACAGCACCGTCCATCTCCGCCGTCTTTTTCAGCACAACGGAGCCTACCTCGCGGCGCACATTCGAAACAAGCACCGAGAAGCAGTCGGAGAGGAGCATATCGTCATAAGGATTATAATAGCGAAGCGAAAAATCATATATTCCCGCCTTTTCCACCTCGAGTCTGTAGGTGGCATAGCGCCCCGGCGTATGCATCCGCGCAAGCGAAAAACCGTGCGCCATATCGGCATCATCGGAAAAGGCGCGCGGCACGACATAGAGCGCACATTCGCAGAATCTGCCGCCCTCGATAAGCGATTTTTCCCCGCTTATCACCGCAGGCGAATCGTCTTTCGCGAGGGTAAGCGCGGCAGAGGCGCACGCCCTCTTCGGCTTTACGGAAAGTGTAATCTTCCCTGCGGGGAATACGGCGTTCCCGCCGAAAATCTCCGCTCTGCCCGCTTTTATTTCAAAATCGTCGTAAGGAAGCGGCAGTCCGTCCGCCCCCTCGAGAAGCAGATGATATGTTCCGTGCACGGAGATATTGAAAAGCATCTCGGATGCACCGCCCGCGAAATCAAGCTTCACTCTCGTTTTACCCGCAGGAAGCACCGTTATCCCGTCCGCAGGGTCGGGCGCGATATGCTCAAGGCTCTCATAGCTTCCGTCAAGGAGGAGTCTCTCGTCGAGCCGCGTATCAAGATGCACGCATCGCTTTATCACGCGCATCTCCGGCAGGTCATATGCGCCGCAGGGCTGAAGCTTTTCTACATTATTTCCGCAGAAAATGCCGTACCGCCCCGCTTCCATTACCCATGCATCGCGCTCGCCGGTCTTTCCGCTGTCGTCGAAGCACGCCATATCAGCCGCAGCAAAGCGCAGGCGCAGAGTCTCACTCTCGCCCGCCTCAAGCAGGCGCGTCTTGGCAAATGCGCGAAGCTCATATTTCGGCTTGTCAACTGCGCCGACAGGCGATGACGAATAGAGCATCACCGTCTCCTTGCCCGCTCTCTTTCCGATATTGCGCACATTTATCTCGGCGCATATTTCCGTATCGTCAGCCGAGAACGAAACAGGCTCGGCGGCAAACTCCGTATACGAAAGACCGAAGCCGAAAGGATAGAGCACGCTCTGCCCTGCCGAAGCGAAGCTCTCATAATATCTGTAACCGACGAAAATATCCTCTTTATACTTTTGTATAATACCGCCGCGCGAGCCGAAATCCTGTGCCGACGGGCATTTTTCATATGAGGTTATCGCCGTATCGGTCAGTTTGCCCGAGGGTGAAACCGCACCCGAGAGCACGCGGGCAAGCGCATGACCGCCCTCCATGCCCGGCATGGAGAGAAGCACGAGCGCCTTTACATACGGGCGCAGAGAAAACGACATATCCATCAGGTTGCCCGAGTTTATCACCACTATCACATCGCGAAAATGCCTGCCGAGCGCGGAGAGCATCTCCTCTTCTCCATCGGAGAGCAGATAGTCGCCCGTGGCATTCATGGCATCGTCGTTTTCGCCCGCCGTTCTTCCTATTATAAATACGGCTTTCTCGGCACCCCGCGCGGCGCAGGCGGCGATATCCTCCTCGGAGAGCGGCATTTCCTCGTTTATATGCGAGCCGCTTCCCCAGACATCAAAGGTGCGTATGGGATTTTCCGCAGTCCATCTGCGGTATTTTTCGGCAAGGATTTCATCGCAGGAGATGCCCTCCGCTTCCATACCGTCGAGAATCTCGGCGCAGTGCTCACAGGTGCAGAAAGCGGAGCCTGTCCCGCATTTGATAAGATCGAGCTGCGTCCTGCCGAAAACGGCGACTTTTTCTCCTCCGAGAGGGAGAACCCCTTCGTTTTTGAGCAGGACTATTCCCTCCTCCGCTATTTTCCGCACGAGCGCATAGCGTTCGTTTTTATCATTATAATTAACCATACTTTCCTCCGTCACAGCTTTTTCACGCTCAGCTTCGGCGTGACATACGCCGTGTAATTCGAGTAATAAACCACCTTGCCCGGCTTTGCGCCGCTTGGCTTTTTCAGATTTTTTACAAGTGTATAATCAACAGCCGCATTCTGCGTATCGGATATGCTCGAGTAATATGCGGCAAGCTCCGCCGCCTCGGTGAAATCTCGCGCATCCGGCTCCTCGCCCTGCTCGCAGAGCATTATTACATGCGCGCCCGCACTGTTTTTCACATGAAACCACCAGTCGTGTTTTCTTGCCAGCTTCATGCTGACATAGTCATTCTGAATATTGTTTTTTCCGCAGATAAGCTCGCGCCCGCCCGAGGTGACAAACCGCGCCACTTTCGGCGTATGCTTCTCTGCGGCTCTCGGACTGCATTTTTCTGCGGTCTTATGCAGATATCCGCCCAGTGTAAGCTCGCGGCGTATCTCGTCGATATCCGCCTCCGTCTCGCACATGGAAACGGCATTTTCCACCGTGGCGAGATATTCGATATCCGCCTCGGCTATCCTTATCTGCTCGGCAAGAATCTCCTTCGCCGTCTTTAATTTCGTATATTTCCTGTAATATTTCGCCGCGTTCTGCGCGGGAGTCAGCTTTTCGTCCAGCGGCACGCGAACCGTTTCTATAGTGTCGCCCTCGGCGCTGTAATAGTCGGGGACATCGGCAAATTTCGCTTTCTGCTTCAGCATATAAGCAGAGGCGGTTATAAGGTCGCCCCAACGCTTGTATTTGTCCATTTCATCGCAGTCGGCAAGCTCTTTTTTCAGTATATTCAGCTTTTTTGCGAGTTTCTGACGGTTGCCTGAGACAGCCGTATGTATATCATGCGTTTTCTGCCGCAGGATAGCCGCCGTGTCCTTGCTCTCGAAATAAAAATCAAGCATCTCGGAAAAGCTGCCGAAATTTTTCTTTTTCGCGTTCTCGCCGTACTGCGCTATATCGACAAACGAGAAATCAAAAGGCTCTCCGCTCTCCCGCATGACCACGGTCGGCACGGCACCGTCCCCGTCTGCCGCTCCGACGACCGCCGAAAACGAAGCCCAGAGTTTCTCCCCGTCGGCTTCGCCGCAAAGCCTGCCGAGCGCGCCCGCGCGAAAGGCTATCTCCCGCGTCGCTATCGGCGCAAAGCCCGCATAAGCCGAGAGGATAAATTCCTCGCAGGGCTTTTCTCCCGCGGCGTTCATGCGCGAGAGGAAAGCGTCATGCGTCTCGCCTGTCGGCATAGCCTTGTCCTGCGACGGCGGAAGTTCATATTCCGCGCCCGAAACAAGCGGGCGTTTTCCCTCCGTTATGTCTCCCGCACGCAGAAGCCCGAGTATCTTCTTTTTGCCGTCGATATCGCCCGCGTAGATGATATTGCTGTATTTTCCCATTATCTCGACTATGAGATATCTTTTGCAGGCAAATCCGAGTTCATCATATGAATCGAGCGCTATCTCCACCGCTCGCTCAAAGCCGAGCGTATATATTCCCGCGACTGTAGCGCCCGAAATATGCCTGCGCAGCTGCTGGCAAAAGGATGGCGGCGTCTTGGGATTTTCCCTTGCAGTCTCCGTTATGCCCACGCGCGAAGCCCCGGGTGTGGCGCAGAGGAGCAGGCGGCGCGTCTCTCCGCCCCTGCGGCAGAGGAGCACCATGCAGTAGCGCGAGGGCTGATAAATCTTTTCTATTTTCGAGCCGCGAAGCGCCGAGTCAAGCTCGCGCGAAACGAGTGCGGCTGTAAATGTATCGAAAGACATTTTTTATCCTTTCATGCAAAATGCGGGCAGGACAAGGGAACATAAAGCCCCGAGCCTCCCCGCTTTTTCGCCTTTATTTCATTGTTTTTACATTTATTTTGTCATATATTTTCTGGTCGTAGGCATAGCATACGAGATTCTGCGTATATGCGCCGACGAGAGCTTTATATTCGCTGTACTGCGGTGTATACTGCGACGAGCCTGCCGTATAATAGCGGAAGATGGAATCGCCTATGGTCGAGTCGCCGTAGACAAAACTTTCGTCAAAGCCGAGACGCTTGATTATGCAGAAATATCCGAATTCCTCATCATAGTCGCCCGTGAGTATATCGCTCGTATCGCCGATATTCAGTCCGTTTACCGTTGTCGAAACGAAGCTTGATACGGAAGAACCATCCGTATTTTTGGAGCCGAGAATTACGGAAGAAGCATCGAAATATATCTCGCTTGAGGATATTCCGCTGTCATATTTCTTTATCACATCGTTTATCGACGCGCCGGAATTAAGCTCTGCCATCGCCGCATTTATCTTATCCTGTGCGGCTTTTTCCGAGGTGGAATCGCCCTTTGTAAAGAGGACAAGCACCTGCTTGATATGGAAATAATTTCTCTCCGCATGCTGTACTGCATCGGGCGCGATATGCTTTTTCACTCTCGACGAAAGCAGATTGCGCAGATAAGAGAATCTGACATGGTCCTCCGAAGTGCCGAGGCTCTCGAAAAGCTTCTGATACATCTCGTCGGTGTAGCTGTCGATATCTTCTATTCCCTCTGTCTTGCCGTTTGCCTCAAGATATCTGCGCAGGTTTGCCTTGTATCCGCTCTCAAAAGAATCGTAATCCTCCTGTGTAAGCCCCACGCCGTATTTCTCGGCTATGGCATAGAGCGCATAAAACTCCATGAGGTCATCCTCTGTCATTTCCTTGACAGCCTTTGTCTGCTCCTCTACCGTGGTGAAAAGCAGTTTCTTGTTTTCATCCTCGAGAATGCCGTCGCCGAGCAGGGATTTATAATACATGAAAACACCATAATATTCGTCAAAGGGAACGAGATATTCCTTCTTGCCGTCACCGACATCGAGAACGAGGCGGAGCGCATAATCGACCTTGACCCTCATGCCCATCCAGTTATAAAGCCCCGGCTTCCTTGTACACGAGGTAAAAATACCGAGTGAAAGGACAAGCGCAAAAAGCACGCAAATTATTTTTGTAAATCTTTTCATTTTGAACTCCGTTCGCTTTTATATTTTCAAATCAAAAGTGTCCGATTAAGTTATTATAAAATATATTACCACAAATCGTCTCAAATTTCAACTTATATTTTGAATTTTTACATATTATCGGCAAAAATATCGCGAAGTATCGCATCTCTCTGCGATTCCACTGCGGAAAAATCGATATTTTCGCCGTAGATTGCCTCGAGAGCCGCATGTGCGCGGCGCACTCCCGCGAGATTTTCTTCGGCGGCGCGCATGAGGCAGTCATAGCACCTGCCCGAGAATTTCAGCTTGCGGCGCATGGCGGAAAGCCTGCCCTTATCGGCAAAGCGGAGGATATTTATATTCCTGTCGCTCGCTTTCAGCTTTTCTTCGTCGCGGCATATGTAAAAAAGCGTGTCGGCTTCCTTTATATAGAGAGATTCTATTCTGTCGCGGCGAAGCGGAGACGGGCATTTTACAAGAGAAATGCCGAGGCTCTCGCAAAGCTCGCAGAAAGAAGTGAGAAAATATCCGCCGAGCCCGTATTTGTCGGAAACGGTGTAGACCGTACCCGCCGTTTTTTCGAATGTCGGCAGATGTACGCTCCCCGATGTTCCGATGGCATCGACATAGCGCACCTCGCTCCTCCCTGCTCTTCCCGTCGGCAGTTTCATCGCACGCAGGAGCCGCCGCTGTGCACCAGCCGCCTTTTCGCGGTTATATGTCCCGAGTGCGCTCTCCTCTATCTCGCGGTGAACGCGCCCTGCCGCCGAGAGAAAGCGGTATGCCGCATGGTAAAGCTCCGAGTTTTCCGTCGCAAGCGCGATTATCTCGGCGCGGCGTTTCCGCAGTGCCGCAATGTCGAAAGCGTCGTAGAGACTGATTATCGTCTCGCATGCCCCGGGATATTTCGGGTCGGTCATATGCGGTGCCGTGCCGTCTATCACGGCGCAGGAGCGCTCGGGTATCACTATCCCGTCCAGCGATGATGTGTCGGATGAGCAATAATAAAGCTCGGGAGAGTATCCCCGCCCGCGGGCATACTCCGCTATCTGCCGCATGAGGGTCGATTTTCCTGTTCCGGGCCCGCCCTTGATGATGAAAATTTTATCGAGTGCGCTCGGCGGAAATACGCTCTCAAATATGCTGTAAAAGCCCTCCTCCGTATTTGCCGCCGCAAAAAATTCGCGTGCTTCGCTTCTCATATGTGCCGCCTTTCCGCCGTCATTTTCTTCGCAGTTCGGGAAGAAAAAGCGGCTTGTGGTTTCTTTTTGTTTTATTTTCAATGCATTGTATGCCGCGATACGGGCAAATGACAAAGATTTTTTTAAAGAATCGGAATAAATTTTGTAAAATCATATTGACATACGGCTATAACTTGTGTATAATGATAAACGAGAATTTTTGTTCTGAACGCTTTGTTTTATTTGCGGGGGGAGGGATTAAGAATGGCTGAAATAAGAGTTAAAGAAAACGAATCGCTTGACAGCGCTCTTCGCAGATTCAAAAGACAGTGCGCTCGTTCTGGCGTTATTGCCGAAGTAAAGAAGAGAGAGCACTACGAAAAGCCGAGTGTTAAACGCAAGAAAAAATCTGAAGCAGCAAGAAAGCGCAAGTTTAAAAGCTGAGAGCTGATTGCAGCACGCCCCGCGAGGCTTATAGCTTTCGCGAGGCGTTTTTCATTATCAAAATAATTTAAGGTGTTTTTATGCGCGAGCTTAAGGAATATATAGAAATAGGAAAAATAATCAATACACGCGGAATCCGCGGCGAGGTGAAAATAGAGCCTTGGAGCGACAGCCCCGAGGCGCTTCGCGGCGTGCGGTGCTTTTATTTTGCCGATGGGAGCAGTATAGCAGTTCTCGGCAGTCGCGTGCTCGGCGGACGCTTTATGCTCGCCTCGCTCGAGGGAATAAATACGCCCGAGGCGGCGGAGAAATTAAAGGGCAAGGTGATAAGTGCGCGCCGCGAGGAAATAAAAAAGGCGGCGGGAGATGTTTTTATCTGCGATATGATAGGGCTTCCGGTGATAGACTGCGAAAGCGGCACGGTTTACGGTACGCTTCGCGAAGTGACAGACGGCGTGGCGCAGAAGATATATTCCGTGAAAACGGAAAAGGGCGATGTGCTGATCCCCGCCGTTCCCGAATTTATCAGGGAGATAGATGTGGAAAAAGGCATTTTCATAAAGCCGATAGCGGGATTTTTCGATGAAAGCGAGGAAGTATGATGCGCTTTGATATAATGACGCTCTTCCCCGAGCTTATAGAAACGGTGCTCTCCGAGAGCATAATCGGCAGGGCGCAGAAAGCGGGCATACTCGAGGTTCACGCGCACAATATCCGCGATTATTCCAAGGATAAGCACCGCAGGGTGGACGATACGCCCTACGGCGGCGGAAAAGGCATGCTCATGAGTCCCGTCCCGATATACGACTGCTTCACAGCGATAACCGCGCCCGAGGTCAACTCCTGCGAGCGGCGCCGCGTGATATATATGTCGCCGCAGGGCAAGGTGCTCACGCAGGCAAAGGCGGCTGAGCTTGCCGCGGGCTATGACAATCTCGTCATTCTCTGCGGGCACTACGAGGGCGTGGACCAGCGGATAATCGACGAGATAATAGACGAGGAGATTTCCATCGGCGACTATGTTCTCACGGGTGGCGAGATACCTGCGTGCATACTCACAGATTGCGTCGGCAGGCTCGTGCCCGGCGTGCTCTCCGATTCCGAATGCTATGAGAAGGAGAGCTTTTCCGATAGGCTTCTCGAATATCCGCAGTATACGCGTCCGTATGATTTCCGCGGCAGGCTCGTTCCTGACGAGCTGATAAGCGGGCATCATGCCAATATAGAAAAGTGGCGCGCGGAAAAGGCTCTCGAAAAAACGCGCCGCGTGCGTCCCGACCTGCTCGGGGAAAAATAAGGCGGCATCTGCATTTTCGGTTTTATATATTTGTATATAATATCATATTTGCGTCAATAATCAAGCGATAAAATATTTTGAGGGGGAGGCGAAAAGCATGGCAAAAACCCGCGGCGCTGTAAAAACAGTCGGGGCTATGATGGCGGTGACGGCGGCTTCAAAGCTGCTCGGCATGGTGCGCCAGATGCTTTTCGGCTCCGTTTTTGCCGAGAGCGTCGAAGCCTCGGCTTTTATTGCCGCGTCATCCGTTTCGCTCTCGCTTTTCGATATTCTCTTTGCCTCCGCCATAGCGGGGTGCTTCATCCCGATATTCGGCTCGGCAAAAAGAGAGAGCGGAGAGCGCGCGGAGAAATTCGCCTCGTCGTTTACCTGCGCCGTTTCGCTCGCGATAGCGCTCGCCTCGGCGCTCGGCATAGTCTTTTCGCGGCAGGTGATAGCTCTGCTCTCCCCCGCTCTCGATGAAGCGACCGCTGTGCTCGCGGCAAGGCTCCTGCGCATCATGCTTCCCGCATCGCTTTTTGCGGGGCTTGCGCATATCGCGGCAGGTGTGCTCCAGTCATACGGATTTTTCATCCTGCCCGCTGCGGCTTCATCCGTATCGAATCTTCTGCTTATAATCACGCTCGCGCTTTTCCGCGGTACTCCGGATGAGCGGAGCATCGTCGTCCTCTCCACGGTATATACGCTCTCGTGGACGGTTCAGGCGGCAACGCTCGCCATACCGGCACTGGCAAAGAATATTCTGCGCTTCCGAAAGCCCGACATAAAAAATCCCGATATGCGTGCGGCGCTGAAAAAGGCACCCGCAATAACGGCAGGCTCGCTGATTCTCCCGTGCAGTCTGCTCGCGGCGACATTCTTCGCGCCTTTCATCTCGGCGGGCGCAATCAGCGCATACAACTATGCGTATAATATTTTCATCATCGTCTCGGGTATACTGACATACGGCGTATGTAATTATATTTTTCCGAAGCTCTCCGATGTGAGCGGCGAGGAAAACGGCGAAGCTTTCCGTCTGCTCACGCAAAACGGCATAAAAAGCGCCCTGCTTCTCGTTCTGCCGTTTTCGGCGGGCAGTATCGTGCTTTCCCAAAGGATAGTGGAGATAATCTACCTGCGCGGAAATTTCTCGCAGGAGCTTGCCGCCGACTGTGCCTCGCTCTTTTCGGTATTTGCGCTTGCCATGCCGTTTTTCGCGCTCTATGAAACGCTCATCCGCGCGTTTTATTCCAAGGGCATCGTGCGCCTGCCGACTGTGGTGGCGGTGGTGGCGGTCATCGTCTGCATAGCGGCAAATCCCGCTTTTTCCGCGATAACGGGAAAAAGCATCGTTTCGCTCCCGCTCTCGTTTCTTGCGGCGCAGGTTGCCGCGACGGCTGTTCTGCTCTTCGGCGGAGCGATAAAGAGAGGATTTTTCACAGCAGGGACAGCGCTCGATGCGGCAAAAGCGGCGTTCTCCGCGCTCGTCTGCGGCGTCTTTATGTACTTTCTCGACACTTTTGTCGGCAAAATATCGATAAAAAACACATTTTTTAAAAATTTCTTCGTCTCTGCTATTGTTTTTTTGACAGGAAGTGTGGTATATTTAATATGTATATATCTTTTCGGGCTTCTGCCGAAAAGAAAGCATAAAGCAGGAAGGGAGGACAGCTGATGACGGTACAGAAAAATAAGAAAAGAGCCGTCCGCATAAAAGACAGCTTCATCGTGACATATGTCATGCGGTTTGCTTCTTTTATTTACAGCAGGATTCTCAAGAGCATTTTCGCCTTTCTGATGACATCGTACGATGCCGCCGAGGAAGCCGCGAGAAATTCCTTTGCCGCCTCGGTCTACAGAAAGGCAGCAAAGAAATTTTCCATGCGCGGCGCAAAGCAACGCGCGGCAAGAGGGATAGAGCGCAGTGTGCTCCTCGGCTTCTTCTCGAGGCTGAGCACTATGTTCCTCTCGGCACCGCTTTCGGTATTCGGCGTGTTTTCCGCTTCGTTCGGACTTTACAGCTCTGTTATATATATAATGAAAGCGGTCGCTTTCGATTATGAGCGCAATTTCGCCGACCCCGCGGCAGGCGTGGTTTTCCTGCTCCTCTCCGTCTGCTTCTTTTCATCGAAGCTTTCGGTTTCGCAGGCATTTGCGGGAAGCAGATTCTTCTCTTTTCTGATAAACGATTTCCTCGGCATAAGAAGAGCGAAAGCTCATGAGGAATCCGAAGAGGGACGCAGTGCCACAAACATAATGTTCATGCTCGGCATGATACTCGGTCTCTGCACGATATTTGTCCGCCCGCTCTATATAGTTGCGGCGGCGGCGCTAATAGCCTTTGCGATATTCGTCATGACTTATCCCGAGGCGGGCGTGCTCCTCGTCTTTCTCCTGTTGCCTTTCATGAAAACGATGGCTCTCGCAGGAACGGTAATCCTCATCGCGATATCGTTTTTCGTGAAGCTGATACGCGGCAAGCGCGTGATAAAGCTTGCGCTCGCCGATATTCCCGTGGTGATGCTGGCGGTTTTCTTCTTCCTCGGCGGCATAAACTCCGTGGACAGAAGCTCGAGCATGAAGAAAATGCTCTTATACATTTGTCTTATTTCGATGTATTTCATCGTGAGAAACCTCATATGCTCGCAGAAAATGCTCATCCGCGCCATTTCTTGCTGTATCGTTTCGCTCGGGCTCGTCTCGCTTATCGGCATAGGCGAATACTTCATCGGAACGCCCACGCTCGGCTGGATTGACACAGGCACCTTCGATTATATCCGCGGGCGTGCGGTCTCCACCTTTGAAAACCCGAATGTGCTTGGCGAATTTCTGATAATGACCGTGCCGACAGCGCTTGCCTTCGCCCTTGCAAAGCAGAGCGACGAAGCAAGCCCTCGCAGGCGCTTTGCCTCCGCGATATCGGCTCTGCTCGGATGTGCCTGTCTGATACTGACATGGTCGCGCGGGGCGTGGCTCGGCTTTGCCGTTTCGCTTCTCGTTTTTGCCCTGATAGCAAGCAGAAAGATTTTTGCGGCACTGATAATCGCATCCCCGCTCGCTTCCCTGCTCGTTTTCGCAAAGGATACCGCGATATTCGACAGGTTCACGAATTTCTCCGATTCCTCAACCTCATACAGGCTCAATATATGGCGCGGTTCGCTCGCCCTGATACGGGACAATCTCATATCCGGCATAGGCATAGGCGAGCAGGCTTTCTCCTCGGTTTATCCCGCGTATTCCATCGGCGGCGCCGAGGTCGCATATCACAGCCACAGCCTCTATCTCCAGCTGACGGCGGAGATGGGCATATTCGCGCTCGTATTTTTCCTGATATTCATGCTTTTCCTCGCGTCGCGTTGCTTCTCGTATCTGCGCAGTTGCGCCACGATAAAGGAAAAGATGATGTGCATGGCGCTCTTTACGGGAATCTTCGCATTCCTTTTCCAGGGGCTGACAGACTTCGTTTTCTATAACTACAGAGTATTCCTTTTCTTCTGGATGACGGTCGGACTTGCCGTTTCGTATACGGATTTTGCCGCGGCGAAGAAGAAAGAAGATACGGAGCACTATTTTTCCGATATATGATTCGGAGAGCCAAATATTCTGAAAGGTCAAGGTACTGAAATGGACAACAAAAAGCAAAAGGCTCGTTTTGGCTTTGTAGATGCGGTGATAATAATACTGATACTTTCCGTGGCGGCGGCGATAACATATCTGATACTGCTGCAAAACGGCAATGTAAAGACCGATAATGAGCCGAGAACCGTGGAATATTCCGTCAAGCTGACGGCAATAAAAGAAGAATACCGCTCCGCTCTGGCGGCGGGAAACGAGGTATTCGATTCCGCGACGGGCACATCGCTCGGCTATATATCGAATATCAGATGGGAGCCGACGCAGTATTTCGACAGCAAAGCCGATGAAAACGGAAATATTCCCGTCTATGCCTACAGCGATATATATGATGCTTATGTCACCGTCGTATGCGACAGCGCGACAGTCGACGAAACAGGCTTCTGCAATATAGGAAATACGAGAATCCTCGTAGGCTCGCAGATATATTTTTCATCCGGATATCTGAATCGCATCGGTTACTGCACGCGGTTTGAGATAAAAAGTGCAGGCTGATAAAAGGGAGGGTGCCAAGTGAACGACAGCAAAAACAAAGTCAGATTCAATATATTTGACATAATCATAATACTTGCCGTCATCGCGTGCATTGCCGCAGTGGTGCTCAAGGTCGCGTATTTCGACAAGCGCGACGATGTCAGCGAGCATATAATCGTGAATTTCACCGTATATGATATCATGGACAATACGGCGGCAAGCGCAAGCAAGGGCAATGTATACCTTGCCGGTAGTGATGCTCTCATAGGCGAAATAGTATCAGCCGAAACAGAATCAAATCAGGTCTACATCGAGGAGGACGGCGCCGCAAAGCCGCATGATAATCCCCTCGGCAGGAAAAATCTGCACGGCAGGATAAAATTTGCGGGCATTTCCTCGGAGACGGGCTTTTTCATCGACGGAAAGACAAAGATAACCGTAGGCTCCACAGTCGCGGTTTATATACTCGATCCGCTGACGGGAAACGGCGCCGCTGTGGAAATAACGATAAATTCGATAGAAAAAGCCGAATAACAGCAACGGAAAATCGTATTTTTTACATTTTTCACAGGAAAATTTACTCAAAGCTATTGATTTTATGCAAATAATTTGATATAATATCAGTTAGTCCAAGGGAAATGACGGCACATTTTCGCATTATCCCCGATAAAAGCACAGGAGCGGCACATGATTTCAAGAGAAGTAGTAGTAAAAAGTAGCGTAGGTCTGCATGCAAGACCTGCAATGTTTTTCATTCAGAAAGCAAATTCGTATAAAAGCTCTATATGGATTCAGGACGGAGACAAGCGTTCCAGCGCAAAAAGTCTTTTGGGTGTGCTCGCCATGGCTATTTCGGGAGACGCCACGATAACTCTTATCGCCGACGGTCCCGACGAGGCAGAGGCGCTCGACGGTCTCGAGGAGATTCTCCGCACGACCGAGTGAGCCGAAAGTTAACGAAGTGAATGACAGGCGGCAGATGGCTCGTTTTGAACCCTCTGCCGTTTTTTGTCTGTAAACCCATTTTCAGATCGGAGGGATTTATCACGGTACGCCAAGAATACGCAAAAAGACTGCGGGAAAAGGCAGGCAACCTGCCGCTCTGCCCCGGCGTATATATAATGAAAAATTCCTCGGGTAAGGTCATATATGTCGGCAAGAGCCGTGCACTCAAAAACCGGGTCTCGCAGTATTTCCATGACAATAATTTCAACAGCAAGACCGACGCCATGACGCATAATGTATACGATTTTGATTATATCATCTGCGAGACGGAGATGGAAGCGCTCACGCTGGAAAACAGCCTGATAAAGCTCTATCGTCCGAGATACAATATCCTGCTCAAGGATGATAAGTCTTATCCTTATCTCGTAGCTACGCTCGGTGAGGAATATCCCCGACTCATAATGTCACGCAAGCGCGAGGCGGGCAAAAATAAATATTACGGTCCGTATTCGGGTGCAAATACGGTTTATTCCGTTATCTCGGCTCTGCGCAAAACCTTCGGGCTTCCCTATTGCGAGAAGCATTTTCCGAAGGACAAGGGCAAAGTGAAGCATTGTCTCTATCGCCGCATGGGGTGCATCGCTCCATGCGAGGAGAGCGTGACGGCAGAGGAATATCGCGCGAGATTTCTTGAGGCGATATCGTTTCTCGACGGAAACGAGGACGATATACTCTCCTCTCTCACGGAGAAAATGAATTACGCTTCGGAAAATCTGATGTTTGAGGCGGCGGCAAGCTACCGTGACAGGATAGCGGCGATAAAGCGTCTGAGCGAAAAGCAGCGCGTAATATGCTCTCCCGATGTCGATCGCGATATCATCGGCTGGTATGCGGGCGAGGATATATGCGCCATATGCGTTTTCTATGTCCGCTCGGGCAAGCTGATAGATTCGCAGAGTTTCCTTTTCTCGGGCGGCGAAATTTTCGATGACGCCGCGATATGCTCTTTCATATATGAGCTCTACAGCGTGCGCGATTATATCCCGCGCGAGATAACGCTCGCCGACGAGATAGCAGAGGAAGAACGGCAGACAGCGGAAAGCTGGCTCCGCGAAAAGGCGGGCACGGCGGTCAGGCTGAAGATATCACGCAGAGGCGAGCTTCATAAATTCTGCCGGACCGTCAAGCAGAATGCCGAAACGCGCGCCAACGAATACAGAAAAAGCAGTGAGCAGACGGAAAAATCGCTTGCAAGGCTCGCTTCTCTCTGCGCGCTTGAGGTTCTGCCGGAGCGCATAGAGGCTTTTGATATATCAAACTACGGAAACGAAAATATAACGGCAGGCATGGTTGTTTTTGAAAATGCCAAGCCGAAAAAGAGCGAATACAGGCTCTATAAGATTCGCTCGACCGACGGGCAGGATGATTACGGCTCCATGAGAGAAGCTCTCTCGCGCAGACTCTCGCATCTCTCCGATGATGGGGCAAAGGCGCCCGACCTGATACTGCTCGACGGCGGCAAAAATCATGTTCTCGTTATACAGGCGCTCATGCGAGAAATGGGAATAAACATTCCCGTGCTCGGCATGGTAAAGGACGAGCATCACAAGACGCGTGCGCTTGTGAGCGAATACGGCGAGGTCTCCATAGCCGCGGAGCAGGCGGTTTTCATGCTGATATATAAGATTCAGGAGGAGGTTCACCGCTTCACCGTTTCGAGCATGACGCGGGCAAAGCGCAAAAAAGAAAAGACCTCTATCCTCGAGAAGATAGACGGCATAGGCGCGGCAAAGGCAAAGGCTCTGCTCTCGCATTTCGGCGGACTTGCGGGCGTAAAGAAAGCGAGCGCCGAGGAGCTTGCCGCAGTTAAGGGAATAACACCGGAAACAGCCGAAAGAATAATAACATACTTTGACAAAGGCGAAAGGAATAAAAAATGAGAATAATCACAGGAAGCGCACGAGGCATAAATCTGAAAACGCTCGAGGGCGATGATACAAGACCCACTCCCGAGAGAGTGAAAGAAGCTGTTTTCAGCTCGATTCAGTTTGAGATAGAGGGAAAAACGATGCTCGACCTTTTTGCCGGCTCCGGTCAGATGGGGCTGGAGGCACTCAGCCGCGGCGCGGAAAAGGCAACGCTTGTCGATGCTTCGCGCGATGCCATAAATATAGTTACGGAAAACGCCAAGAAAACAAAACTCTATCCGAAAACAAATGTGCTCTGCATGGATTGGAAAGCGTATATCAAGGCGGCAGGCGGAAGAAGCAGTTTTGATTATATCTATCTCGACCCGCCTTATGCCATGCGTCTGCTGCCGGAGATTCTCGCAGCACTCTATGATGCGGATATGATAAACGAGGACGGCACGGTTATCTGCGAAGATGAAAAGCCGCTCGATATCGAAGAAAATGTGATGCTCGCCGCGCGCTACGAAAAAGTAAAAAGCGTGAAATACGGCAGAGTCCATATAACTTATCTTAAGCCGAAAGCAGGAGAATAAAAATGGAAAGAACCGTTTTGACAGCGGGCACATTTGACCCGATAACGACAGGACATCTTGATATAATAAGAAGAGCGGCAGAGATTTTCGATGAGGTAGTCGTCGCGGTTTATACAAATCCCGCGAAGAAAACTCTGCTCAATGAGGAAGTCCGCCTTTCGGCGGTAGCCGCCGCCACATCGGATATGGCAAATGTCCGCGTGGTAAAGGGCGAGGGGCTTATCGCGGATTTTGCAAAGAAACTCGGCGCCTGCGCCATAGTCAAGGGCGTGCGCAACCTCTCGGACTATGCATATGAAGAGGATATGGCTCGGGCGAACAGAGCCGTATCGGGCATAGAAACACTGCTCATGTTCTCCTCTCCAGAGGTGCTTCATGTCAGTTCCACGCTCGTCCGCGAGCTTGTGCGTTGCGGCAAGCCGTACTCGGAGTATATCCCCGATGGCGCAAAAGGTATCGTCGCCGCAAAACTCGGGTAAAGGTTTGATTTTATTATAAAAAGGCGGGAAAAATCCAAGCTTTTTCCCGCCTTTTTATGTTTTGGCAGATATTGTTTTATTGCGATTTTGAGTGGGATAAAGTAACTTTTATTTATCGTACTTTTGAATGACTAAAAGTACGATAAGAAAAAAAGATTCTTTATGTTTCTTCTCTTTCGGAGTTCTTTTCGCTTGTCCGAAAAGAACGAAAAGGACAAAAAGAGGAAAGTATCCCTCTTTTAAACTCCCTCTGTCGCCTCGCGGCGACCGGTGCGAACAAAGTGCCCCGACCGTCCGACCATAGCATAGCCACGGCTACAGGTTCGAAACGCTCAAGCGCCGACTCGGATTTACTGCTGTGCCATGTCAGGCTATGGCGAACCTCGCGGGTCGAAGTAATGGTGCGGGTCTGGGTGCGAACATAGCAAGATGAGGTTTATTACTGTAGTCCCGTCAGCGCACTTGCTAAATTCACGCCCGCCCCTCTTTTTTCAGCGGGCGTGCAGACAATGCGTGCACGAATCTGCTCGGCTTTTTCGTGTGATATGTTCGCACGCGTGGTATGGTGAGATTGCGGAGGGCGCGAGACTGCCGACTTTTGCTTTGCCACCTTGCCGCACGCACTTCCCACGCACTACTTCTTGCGAATAACTCGTGCACGCGGAAGGAGATTTTTAAGAGGATGGAAAATCCTCTTAAATGACTTTTGGTACTTTTGGTCATACAAAAGTACGAGAAAAGAAAAGTTACTTTATGTTTTTTCGCCGGAGACCCTCACCAGCCTTTTGCAAGGTAAAAATCCAAGCATCGCAAACAGGCAAAATGAAAAATATTCAATAGTCCCGTAAGATGACCGCATCTGACATGATAAACAGGAAAAAAGGCGAAACTTTTTTCCTGTTTTTTTATTTTTTTCTTGAAAAGCTATTGTAATTTCAGAAAATATCGGCTATAATATAGTAAAAGTGGTGCCAAGTGGTGTGAAGTGGTGAATTTTCCACAGAGTTTTCCACTTTTCCACAGGCAGGCGTTTTTCGCAGGCATCAGATTCCGAAGAAAAGGAGGCGTTTATCCGTGTTTCTGGGCGAGTATTCACATACAGTCGATTCCAAGGGCAGAGTTTTCATTCCCGCGAAGTACCGTGATGAGCTCGGCTCAAAGTTTGTCATAACAAAAGGAACGGATAAGTGCCTTTCCGTCTATCCAATGGAATACTGGAATGCCTATGTTGCCAAAATAGAAGCTCTGCCGACTGCTCAGGCGGCTAAAATACGCCGTTTCGTTTTCGCTCAGGCGTGCGATGTGGAGCAGGATTCGCAGGGTCGCGCACTTCTCTCTCAGAGCCTGCGCGACTACGCTGAAATAGGCGGTAATGCCGTAGTCATCGGTCTCGGTTCATATCTCGAAATATGGTCCGAAGAAAACTGGAAGTCAGCCTCCACGGGTGAGGACGCCAAGGAAGTCGAAGAGCTGATGATAGAGCTGGGCTTCTGATTATGGAAGAGATAAAATTTTCGCATTACTCCGTTATGCTCGGGGAATGCATAGATATACTTGATATAAAACCGGACGGCACATATGTCGACTGCACGCTCGGCGGCGGCGGTCATTCGCTGGAGATAGCGAAAAGGCTCACCGCAGGCGGCAGGCTCATCTGCATAGATACAGACGAGTGCGCCATCACGGCGGCAAAAAAGCGCCTCTGCGACTACAGCGACAGGATAACATTCGTCCACGGCAATTTTTCCGATGTATCGGAAATACTGCGCGACCTCGGCATTGCCGGCATCGACGGCGCGATAATCGACCTCGGCGTTTCTTCATATCAGCTTGATACGCCCGAGCGAGGCTTCTCATACAATACCGACGCTCCGCTCGATATGCGCATGAATGCCGAAGGCTCACCCGAAAAGTCAAAGAGCGCATACACCGTAGTCAATACATACAGCGAGAGTGAGCTTCGCCGCATTCTCTTTGAATACGGAGAGGAAAACTTCGCGCCGAAGATAGCCTCCGCCATAGTAAAGGCGAGAGAAAACGCCCCGATAAAAACGACTCTCGAGCTTGTCGATATAATAAAAAGCGTGATGCCGAAAAAGGCGCTCGCCGTCGGTCATCATCCGGCGAAGAGAACCTTTCAGGCGATAAGAATAGAGGTAAACAACGAGCTTGATATCATCGCGCCCACGCTCCGCGCACTGATAGGAGCGATGAAAAGCGGCGGCGTGCTCGCGGTGCTTACTTTCCATTCGCTTGAGGACAGAGCCGTAAAAAAAACCTTTGCGGAGCTGGCGCAGGGTTGCACCTGCCCGCCCTCATTTCCCGTATGCATCTGCGGAAACAAACCAAAAATCGAAATACTTACAAGAAAGCCAATTCTCCCCTCAGAGGCGGAGCTGGCTGAAAACAACCGCTCGCACAGCGCGAAGCTGCGCGCGGCAAGAAAAATATAGAAAAACATATCTTTTTCGGAAAGGGTCAGGTCATGGAAAAGAAGAGAAAAAAATCCGGCAACATCGGAAGCTTCGTTAAAAAATATATGACAGATGTATCGAGCGGCGGCGTTAAATACAGCACCGTCAAGACAGGCGAAAAGAAGAAATTTCCCATATACATCGCGGCTTGTGCCCTGCTTATCACAGCGATGCTCATGTTTATAGTTTTCTCGTTTGTTCAGGTGGCTCAGCTCCGTTCCGACATAAACAAGATAAACTCCAACATATCCAAAATGGAAAAAGAAATAAACTCCCGCGAGCGCGATATCGATGCGAAATACAAGGATGTCGATTTTGAGGCGCGCGCAAGAGAACTCGGCATGACAGACAGCAAATATATGCAATATCTTCCCCGCGATACGGAAAATACGGTAAACATGGTAGTATACGGAAATAAGGAAAGCAAAAAATCATCAGGCTCACTTCTCTCCGCTATAGGCCGCGGCTTTTCAAAGCTGATAGAATTTATGAACTGAAAGGAATAAATTTTCTCGGCGCAAATATAAATATACAAGTACACAGCTTTGAGTGAGTGGGGAGAATGGTAAAATATGCTCTTTGCTCACTTTGTTTTAGAAAAGATGGAGGGGAGAAATGAACGGGAAACCAAGTGAAAAACCCGATTCCCTTATAGGGCGTACAAGCAGAAGCATGCGGGTGCGCTCTCTTTCGGTAATTTGCGCCGCTACATTTATTGCGGCTGTACTTATCGGAAGACTGATATATCTTCAGATAGTGCGAAACGAACACTATAAAAGGCTCGTTATCGAGCAGATGATATATGAGGTTTCCACGGGAAGCGCACGCGGCACGATATATGACAGAAATCATGTTGCCCTCGCGACAAATTATACCACGGAGCGCGTTTTCATATCGCCCTACGATATGAAAGATGACGCTCAGCGCGAGCTCGTGGCAAAGGGCCTCTCCGAGATACTCGGCGTCGATTACGACACGATAATAGAAAAAACAAAGAAAGTCAAAAGAAAAGACGAAACGATAAAGAAGAATGTCGAGAAAGAGGACGCCGACAAGGTGCGCCGGTTTATACTCGACAACGACCTTGCGGAATGCGTCCACCTTGTGGAAACGGCATCGCGCATATATCCCTACAGTTCGCTTGCCTCTCATGTCATCGGCTTCTGCGGTGCGGACGGCGGTCTCTACGGGCTGGAATATCAGTATGACAAGCTGCTCACGGGTGTGAGCGGCAGGATAGTCTCCGCACAGAACGGCAAGGGCGGCGAAATGCCCTATCGGTACGAGCAGTACATAGACGCAAAAAACGGCGCAAACCTCGTTACTACCATAGACTACAAAATTCAGAGCTATCTCGAAAAATATCTCGAGCAGGCTGTCATAGAGTCGGGTGCTAAGTCCCGCGCCTGCGGCATAGTCATGGACCCCAAAACAGGCGAAATCTATGCCATGGCAACTTATCCCTATTTTGACCTCAATTCGCCCTACACCACGGTTTCGTATTATCAGAGCGAACTGACGGCGGCGGAGCAGACCTACGGCAAAGACAGCGACAAATACAAGAGCACGGTTTCCAATGTGCTCTTCAAAACATGGAACAACAAGGCAATAACCGAAACATACGAGCCCGGCTCCACCTCCAAGGTATTTACGACATCGATGGCGCTCGAAGAGGGCAAGGCAACGCTCTCCGATACATTCTACTGCAAGGGCTACTACAATGTAGCCGGCTGGTCGCGCCCGATAAAATGCCACAAAACAACGGGACACGGCACGCTTGACTTCGCAGGTGCGCTTCAGCAGTCCTGCAACCCCGCGATGATGATGCTCGCAGAGCGCATCGGAGCGACATCTTTTATAAATTACTTCTGCAATTTCGGACTGAACGAAAAAACAGGCATAGACCTCCCCGGTGAGGGCTCCTCCATCTACAAAGAGAGCCTCAGCGGCGTAGACCTCGCGGTTTATTCTTTCGGTCAGAGATATAATGTAACGGCTATCCAGCAGATAACAGCCGTTGCCGCCGTGGCAAACGGCGGCAAGCTCGTCACTCCGCATCTCGTAAAGGAAATCACGGATGACGACGGAAATATACTCGCTTCTTTCGGCACGACGGTAAAGCGTCAGGTAATCAGCGCTTCCACCTCTGCCACGATAAGCAAAATACTTGCGGACGGCGTTTCCGGAAACGGCGGCGCGCGCAATGCGTATGTCGCAGGCTACAAGGTAGCGGCAAAGACAGGTACATCGGAAAAAGGCACAGGCGGCGGCAGAATAGCTTCCACCGTGGCTTATGCTCCCGCAGACGACCCGCAGGTCATCTGCATAATCATCGTCGATGAGCCGACCATAGGCTCCATCTACGGCAGTACGGTAGCCGCGCCTTATGTTTCAAAGGTGCTCTCCGAGGTACTTCCCTATCTCGGCATAGAACCCGAATATGCGGACGGCGAAATGATAACTCTCGAAAATCTGCGCGGTTCCTCGCTCGACGCGGCAAAATCAAGGCTCGGCAAGCTCGGGCTTTCATATGAGGTCGTCGGAAGCGGTAGCAGTGTAGTAAATCAGGTGCCTGCCTCGGGCAGTAAAATGTCCGTGAAAAACGGCAAGGTTATACTTTATACCGAAGCCGAGGCGGAGAAGCTCACCGCTGTCGTTCCGAAAGTCATCGGACTCACGGCGCAGGCGGCAAATACGCTCCTCACCGACGCAGGCTTCAATGTAAAAATAGAGGGCGCTACGGGCAGTTCGGATGCAACTGTCGTTTCGCAGTCGCTGGCAGTCGGTACCGTCGCCGAAAAAGGCACGGTAATAACGATAGATATGCGCCATATGGACGCAACGGACTAAAAATGCGCATGACGCGGATGTTGAAAATACAAAATATTTTTGACGGAGGCGTTATATGAAACTCTCGGACATAATTTTACAAAGCGAAGTGCTCCTTTCGCACGGCGATACGGAGCGTTGTGAAGTGCGCGGCATAGCGGAAAACGCCGATGCGGCGCAGGCGGGCGATGTTCTCTTCATAAGAACGGCATCACCCGAAATATACGAAAAGGCAAGAGAGCGCGGTGCGTCTGCCATTGTCTCGGGCTACGGAGAATATTCGCAGCCCGATATCCCCACCGTGTGGGTATCGAATGTCCGCGCCGCACTCGCGCTCGCGCATCTGCGCATGCACGGAAATCCGCAAAAAGATATGCGGTTTATCGGCATAACGGGCACAAACGGAAAATCCACTACATGCCTCATGGCGGCGCATATCCTGCGAAAGGCGGGACATCGCGTCGGCATCATCGGCACGCTCTTCTGCGACTGCGGAAATGGACAGGTGAGCAGCGGCTACACTACCCCGCCGCCGAAACTGCTCGCTTCCGAGCTTGCCGAAATGCGCGAAAACGGCATAGACACCGTAGTCATGGAGGTTTCCTCCCATTCGCTCTCGCAGGAGCGCGTATACGGGATAGATTTCGATATAGGCATCTTCACGAATCTAACGCATGACCATCTCGATTTTCACGGCAGTCTCGGCGAATACGCGAGCGCAAAGGAAAAACTTTTCCGACGCAGTAAAATCAGTCTGATAAATATTGATGACAAGGCGGCATACCGCATGGCTTGGGCATCCGGCGGCGATGTTTTTTACTACGGAAAAGACCGCAGAGCCGAATTTTACTTTGAAAATGAAAAAATTTCCGCAGGCGGCTCGGACTTTGATTTCTGCATTTCACCCGGCGGTATTTCACATAATATAAAAGAAAGCATATTGCCGCTCGGCGACTTCAATGTTTACAATGCGACGGCGGCGCTCGCCTGCGCGTATCTTTTCGGCGTTTCCGAAGAGAAGCTCGCGGATGCGCTCTCGGATTTCCCGCCCGTGCGCGGCAGGATGGAGCGCATATATGCAGGCGATTTTGATGTTATAGTCGATTATGCGCACACGCCAGACGCGCTCAGAAAAGCCGTTTCGGCTCTGCGCGAGGTATATGACGGCAGGATAATCACGCTTTTCGGCTGCGGCGGCGACAGAGATAAAACAAAGCGTCCCGAGATGGGCGATATCGCGGCAAGCCTCTCCGACCTTGCGATAGTCACCTCCGACAATCCGAGAACAGAAGACCCAGCCGAGATAATCCGCGATATCTGCATGGGAATACGAAGCGAAAACTACATAACGGAAGTAAACCGCGAAAAGGCGATAAAAATCGCCCTCTCGGCGGCAAAAAAAGGCGATGTTATACTCCTCGCGGGCAAGGGTCACGAGGAGTATGTGATAGACAAAGAAGGAAAACACGATTTTTGCGAAAGAGAAACAGTACTCAAAATAATAAAGGAAAAGGATTAGAAAAATGTATCTTGGTTTATGTGATAACGGAATAAGCATTACCGATATAGCGCGTGTCGTCGAAGGGACACTTTACTCGAAAAATCCCGAGGATATAGCTTTCGGTGTTTCCATAGATTCCCGCACGATAAGTGAGGGAGATATATTCTTTGCCATAAAAGGCGAAAATTTTGACGGGCACGATTTCATTCCCGCCGCGATAAAGGGCGGCGCCTGCTGTATCGTTGCCGAGAGAGCGCCCGAGGAGGATATTCCGTACATCCTCGTCGCGGATACCACGCGTGCGCTCGGGCTTCTCGCGAGAGAATACCGGCGCCGCTTCAGCACGATAACAGTAGCCGTGACAGGCAGCACAGGCAAAACAGCGACGAAAGAATTCATCTATTCCGTTCTCGACAGAAAATATAAGACAAACAAAACCGAGGGAAATTTCAATAACGAAATCGGGCTTCCGCTCACGCTTTTCAAGCTCAATATCACCTATAAGGCGATGGTTGTGGAGATGGGCATGAGCGCGCGCGGCGAGATAGAAAAGCTCTCTGCCATAGCCGAGCCGGATATCGCCGTCATAACGAATATCGGCACCTCGCATATAGAAAATCTCGGCTCGCGCGAGGCTATCCGCGATGCCAAGCTCGAGATAATCAAGGGCATGAAAGAGGACGGCATACTCATCCTCAACGGCGATGAACCCCTGCTCCGCAATATCAATACAGGCAAAATATGCAAGAAATATATCGGCATAGAAAATCCTCTCTGCCATTACAACGCGGTAAATATCCGCAAGACAGCGACAGGCTATCTCTTTGACCTCGATGTGCGAAACGGCGACTATATAGTAAAGGATATAGAAACAGCCGTCCGCGGCAGGCACAATATATACAATGCGATGTGTGCCGTGGTCTGCGGCATGCTACTCGGCATACCCGAGAGGGAGATAAAGGAGGGCATTCTCGGCTATGAGCCCGTGGCGCTCCGCTCGCAGGTGGAAAAGCATGACGACTGTACCTTCATACTCGATTGCTACAATGCCTCGCCCGAATCCATGGAGGCGGCTGTTGAGATTCTCGACGATGTGGCAAGCGAAAACGGCGGCAGAAGAGTCGCCGTACTCGGCGAGATGCTCGAGCTCGGCTCATATTCGCATGAACTGCATGAGCGCGTAGGCAAGGCTTATGCAAAAGGCGCGGATCTGCTGATAACAGTCGGCGAAAACGCGAAATATATAGCACGCGGCGCAAAGGAAAGCGGCATGCCCGAGGAAAAAATCGCTTCTCTCGGCTATGACTGCCCAGAGCAGGCAGCGACCGACATACGCAGGCTCCTGCACAAGGGCGATACGGTTCTCTTTAAAGCAAGCCGCAGAGTCGCGCTCGAAAATGTGGCAAGGCTCATATAAAATACATCTGTATAAAGCGGTTTTTCGTCTCTGACACAACTGTATAAAACAATAAAAATCCTTATCGGCACGGAGAAAAAGGTATGTATCTTTCTTTTATCATTTCACTTGTGATATGTCTTATTGCCTCGGCACTGCTCGGCAGATTTCTCATACCCGTGCTGAAAAGCAAAAAACTCGGGCAGAAGATTCTCGAGATAGGGCCGCGCTGGCACGCATCAAAAGAAGGCACGCCTACCATGGGCGGCATCTTCTTCATCATTCCCTGCACCGTCGTCTGCGTGATTCTCTCTTTCATATTCTTCGATAAGCTTTCCGCGCCCATGCTGATAACTCTCGGCATGGCTGTCGCTTTCGGGCTTGTCGGCGTGACGGACGACCTGACAAAATTCGCAAAAAAGCGCAACGAAGGGCTGACCCCTTTTCAGAAAATGGCATTCCAGTTCATCGTCGCCGCTCTCTATCTTTTCCTTATGGCAAAGGCAGGCGCGATAGATACAAGCATCAGCCTCGCCATCATAAATAAAGAACTTGAGCTCGGATTTTTCTACTATGTTTTCTCGATTCTTTTCATCGTCGGCATGGTAAACAGCGTAAATCTGACCGACGGCATCGATGGGCTCTGCGCCACGGTTTCAGCTGTGGTCTGCGCGTTCTTCGCTGTTTTTGCCTTCTCCGTCGGCGATATTGGAGCCGCCACATTCAGCGGCGCGGTAATAGGCGGGCTGCTCGGCTTCCTTATATTCAATATATATCCCGCCAAGGTTTTCATGGGCGATACAGGTTCGCTCTTCCTCGGCGGCGCGGTCACGGGACTTGCGTATATGCTGAAATATGAACTTATCATTCTGCTCGTCGGCATAGTCTACTTCTGCGAGATAATGTCAGTCGTGCTTCAGGTTTCGTATTTCAAACTCACGCATGGCAAGCGCCTTTTCAAAATGGCGCCCATACACCATCATTTCGAGAAGCTCGGCTTCTCGGAAAACAAGATAGACCTCTGCGCATTTGCCATCACAGCAGCTTTCTGCATAGCGGCATTCTTCCTTATAAAATACTGATTTTCCGCGCAAAATATATATCGGAGGTAGCGGCATGACGGCTGAAAAAAAGCAAAAGAAAAAACCGGGACTTTTCGGCTTTTTTGCCATGCCCGCAGGCGAAGAAGTTACCATCTACCGCGCAAAACACGGGATAGACATTCCCTTTCTGATAACAGTCATGCTCCTGCTCTGCTTCGGCTCGGTCATGATTTTCTCCTCGAGCTATGTTTTCGCAGAGCGAAAATACGGCGACAGCTTTTTCTTCATCAAGAAGCAGATAGTCTGGATGGTGGCGGGCATTATCGTAATGTTTGCCGCCTCATGCATTGACTATACTTTCATAAAGAAAGCCACGCTCCCGATTTTTGCCGTGAGCTATCTCCTGCTCCTCGCCGTGCCTTTTGTCGGCAAAAACTGGAGCGGCGCCACAAGATGGATAAAAATAGGTCCGATAACCATACAGCCGACGGAAATAATGAAATTTGCGCTGGCTCTGCTCCTCGCCTATTACATATCCATCGTCTCAACGAAGATAAAGACTTTCAAATACGGCATTCTCTTCCCCGCCATCATCATAGGCATCGTATGCGGAACAACGGTTCTCGAGCACCATATGTCGGGAACGATAATCATATTCCTTATCGGTGCCGTAATGATATTCATCTCCGGCGCAAATATAAAATGGCTTGCCGCCATAGCCGGTGCAGGTGCCGCCGCGGCGCTCTCGCTGATACTTTTCACAGACTACGCAAAATCGCGAATAGACGCATGGCTTCATCCCGAGGATTACCGCCTCAGCGGCGGCTGGCAGCCCTATCAGAGCCTGCTTGCCATCGGAAGCGGCGGACTTTTCGGCGTAGGGCTTGGCAACAGCTACCAGAAGCACCTCTGGCTTCCCGAACCGCAGAACGACTTCATTTTCTCGATAGTCTGCGAGGAGCTGGGGCTTGTCGGCGCCGTCGCCGTGATAGTGCTCTTCATAGTGCTGATATGGCGTGGCTTTGTCATCGCCATGAACGCGCCCGATACATTCTCATCCCTGCTCGTGATAGGACTTATCAGCAAGGTCGGCATACAGCTTCTGCTCAATATCGCCGTCGTCACGGTCAGCATCCCGACGACAGGCATCGCGCTTCCCTTCTTCAGCTACGGCGGAAGCGCACTGATAATGCAGCTCGGAGAAATGGGCATCATCCTCTCCATCTCGAAATATTCATCACAGAAACCGCTCTGATACTAAGGAGGCAAAAATGAAAGTTCTTCTCTCCGGCGGTGGCACGGCAGGTCATGTAAATCCCGCTCTCGCCATAGCCGACCTGATAAAGGCGCATGACAGAAACGCCGAGATAGCTTTCGTAGGCACCAAAAAAGGAATAGAAAACCGCCTTTGCGAAAAGGCGGGTTATCCTGTTTATCATATAGAAATGAAAGGGCTGAAAAGAAGCCTTTCCCTCTCGAATATCAAAACGGCATATTACTACTTCACGGCACCGAGAAAGGCAAAAAAGCTTCTGCTCGAATACAAGCCCGATATCGTGATAGGCACGGGCGGCTTCGTCTGCTGGCCGCTGCTCTCGGCGGCGGCAAAGCTCGGCATACCGACGGCTCTGCATGAATCCAACGCCATCCCCGGCAAGGCTGTAAAAATGCTTGCTGACAAGGTGGACAGAATATATGTCAATTTCGCCTCGACCATGGACTATTTCACCGACAAAAGCAAGGTGCTCTTCGTCGGCAATCCCATGATGAAGAAAAGCACGGCGAAAATCCCCGAAAACATCCGCGAGATATTGAGCATCCCCGAGGGTACGGAAAAGATAGTCCTCTCTTTCGGCGGAAGCCTCGGCGCAATGCGGCTCAATTCCGAGATTATCGCGCTGATGAAGAATTTCACCTCGCATCATCCCGAGATTTTCCATATCCACGCCACGGGAAGCAGTACGCACGCGGAGACGCTTGCCGCTTTCAGGGCGGCAGGGCTTGAGAATTTCCCGAATCTGCGCCTCACGGAATATATCTACGATATGCCGTACTGGGAGCGGCTCGCCGATGCGGTCATCTGCCGCGCGGGCGCGATGACCGTTTCGGAAATGGCGCTCCAGAAGAAGGCGTGTATACTCATTCCCTCGCCGAATGTGGTAAACAATCACCAGTATGAAAACGCAAAGCGGCTCGCCGATGCAGATGCCGCCATCCTCATAGAGGAAAAGCATCTCACTCCCGATTTGCTCGAAAAAAGTCTCTGCGGGATTCTCTATGACGGCAAAAAGTCGGCGGCAATGCGCGAAAATATCGCCGCTTTCGCGAAATCGGATTCAAACGAGCTTATCTGGCGCGATATCAGGATACTTCTCAGCCGCGATATAATGACGCTCCTCGAGAGCAAATGATTTTCATGCTTCACAGAGTGAGGAAAGAAAAATGACGAACAGAAACAAAACGCCGGAAATGACACGCCTGCGAAAGACACATCGCCTGCTGTGGCTCGCTTTCATCGCGGCGGTGATTCTCTTCGCGGTGTGGTTTTTCGGCTTCTGCCGCATAAGGGAGATAGATGTCTCGGGCATTTCGTATTGCTCCGCCGAAAAGATAATCACCGACAGCGGCATAAAGCTCGGCTCGCATACATATGCCGTAAGCAAAGGAAAAATCGCCGAAAAAATCAAAAGCGAAAATATCTATGTGCGCTCCGTCACCGTGCGCCGCACCCTGCCGAAAAAAATGCACATCATAATAGAAGAATATCCCCCTGCTTTCGCTCTGGAATATGACGGGCAGTATTTCATCCTCTCGGACAGGCTCACGGTGCTCGAGGTCAGGGGCGATATCGGTTCATCTTTCTACAGCGGAACGGCAAAGCTCTCCCTCTCGGGAATAAAGAGCCTCGCCATCGGAAAGCAGATAGAATTTGAAGAAGCGGACGACTACAGCTTCTACCTCGGCATAATAGATACGATACTCTCCTCGCCCATAGGCGAGAAACTGAGCGAAATAGACCTGCGGCAAAAATTTGATATTCATATTTTGTATAACAATATTTATACAATTGTATTACCATCATGGCGCACGCTCGATTCGGATTTATCCTTATGTATAAAGCTGATAACCAAGCTTGAATCCGACAGCTATTACGCGGGCGTCACGGGAAATATCCGCGTGATTTCCGACGACAAGGTGTCCTTCCAGCCGACAGGAAAGCTCGGCGAATAGAAATTTTTACCGCAAATTTTGCCCGATTTTCTGTTTTTTTCCAAAAATCGGGGGATTTTCGGTAATTTTTTTAATTTTTTATCAAGTTTTTTTGCAAAACATCTTGAAAATAATTTAAAAACATATTACAATAGAATCGTATATCTATGAATAAAATCTAAGGAGGATTATAAAATGGGTTTTGAATTCAATTCGGATTACGAAAGCGGCGTAAATATCAAAGTCATCGGCGTCGGCGGCGGTGGCGGTAACGCCGTGAACCGCATGATAGAATCAAATATACAGGGTGTTGAATTTATCACGGTAAACTGCGATAAGCAGGTTCTGCTCAAGTCGAGCGCTCCCACAAAAATCGCCATCGGCGAGAAGATTACAAAGGGTCACGGCGCAGGCGCCAACCCCGCAGTAGGCGAGCAGGCGGCTCAGGAGAGCCTTGAGGAAATCGCCGATGTCATCCGCGGCGCGGATATGGTGTTCATCACAGTCGGCATGGGTGGCGGTACAGGCACAGGTGCGGCTCCCGTTGTTGCCAAGGTTGCCAAGGAAATGGGCATCCTCACTATCGGTATCGTTACGAAGCCTTTCGCATTCGAGGGCAGAAAGCGCATGATACAGGCTGAGGCAGGTATCGTCCAGCTCCGCGATTATGTAGACTCTCTCGTCATCATCCCGAATGAGAGACTCAAGCAGATTTCCGAAAACAGAATCACTCTCGTAAATGCATTCCAGTATGCGGACGATGTTCTCCGTCACGGCGTGCAGAGCGTTTCCGATCTTATCAATATCCCCGGTCTTGTAAACCTTGACTTCGCGGATGTTTCTTCCGTCATGCGCGATGCAGGCTATGCTCACATGGGCGTTGGCGAAGGCACGGGCAGAGACAAGGCTGAGGTTGCCGCTAAGGCTGCCATGTCCAGCCCTCTTCTCGAGACAACCATCTCGGGCGCTACAGGCATACTTATCAACATCACTTCCGGTCCCGACATCAGCCTCGAGGAAATCGAGACGGCTTCCTCTATGATTGCAAACGAGGCTCATCCCGATGCGAATATCATCTGGGGTACCGCGCTTGACAACGAGCTTGAAGATACGATGAAAATCACCGTTATCGCTACAGGCTTCAAGGCTGAGGACGGCAAGCCCATGACTCCCGGCAAGACAGGCGTCGCTTCCGGTAAGACAACAGCCGAGCCCGCGAAGAAGTCTCCTTTCGCAACCCAGACAGCCGCTCCCAAAAAGGAAGAAGCTCCCAAGCAGGTTGCTACAGATGAAGAAGCCACCATCATTTCCGACAGCGATTTTGATGATATCATGGCTATCCTTCGCAAAAACAGAGGCTAATCCTACTAAAGTTATGACTTATGCGGCGGTTGCCTCTGCTTCCGCCGCATTTTTCTTTCTTCTCTTCCCCATATAACCGACAAAAATCCGCATAAATAATAAAAACGGACTTTCCGAAAATATTTTTCTGCGAAAGCCGCCGTTTTTTCTATATACTATCTGAAAGGAGCTTTTCCGCAATGAGCTTTTCATCGTTTCTTTCGTCAAAGCTCGAAAACGACATCAGAAAGCTTGCCTCGGGCGATATAGACGCTCTGCACGGCATCTATGAGCAAACCAAAGATTCCGTCTTTGTTTTTGCCTTGCGAAAACTCGGAAGCCGCACGCGAGCCGAGGACGCCATGCAGGAAACTTATCTGCGCATAGCAAAAAGCGCCGCATCCTACGCCGCGGGAACGAATGCCCGCGCATGGATATTCGGCATATGCCGCAATATCTGCCGCGATATGCTGAAAAGTCCCGCATGGAGCGACATCGACGAGCTCGGGCATGAGCCGAGCGAGGCGGATTTTTCCGATTCGCTTATCGAAAACGAAGATATAAAGCGTGCTCTTGCGGGGCTCGAAAAGGATGAGCACGAGATAGTGATGCTCCATATCTACAGCGATATGAAGCTCGTCGATATAGCGGATTTCATCGGTATGCCTTATAACAGCGTGCGTTCAAAATACCGATACGCCATGAAAAAGCTGAAAAGTGAGCTTGGTAATGCTTACCAAAGGAGGTGAGGAGAATGAAAAAATTTGAAAAATATCTGAAAAGTGCCATGCGCGAAAAAGCACCCGACAGCTGGGACAAAATAGAAGCGGCGGCAAAGGAAAATATACCGCAAAAAGAAGCGAAAAAGCGGAATTTCAAATTCATTTATTCGCCTGCCTCGCTCATGATATGCGCTGTTATCGTCATCGCGGCGATAGCCGTAGTGCCGAATCTGGACAGGATATTCAATCCCGTGCCCACCACGGCTTCGTCGGAAAGTACTTTCTCATATGAAAGCACAGACGGCAGCACCACCGGCAACCACGGCATAGCCGACACGACGACGGAAACAACGATAGCAACAACAGCAACAACCATAGCGGCAACGATAGAAACAACAATAGCGACGACAGATACAATGACAGAAACAACAAACACCACAACCGCTGTCGAAACCATCGTCACCACTACCACGGGCATGCCGGAATATGCGCATGAGGAGCGCGAGGCGACCTTTGAAAACGAATACGGAAGCTACAGCGTGAAATATAAATACTACACCGACAGCGCCGTATACGGAAAAATCGAGATAACGGAAATCACCGTAATCTCCGGCTCGGAATTCATGCTCGAGCCCGCATTCATGCTCGAGGGCAGAAGCATAGACCTGCCCGCGGAAATCTTCATCGAAAACAAAACCGGCGCGACTCTGAAAAAGTTCATTTTCGCCGAGGGAATAAAGGCGGTTTTCGCCGAAGTAAGCGACGGCGCTGAGAGCATATATGTGCCGTCTTCGCTTGAAAATATCAACCCATCGCACATGTCATCGGGCACATCTGTATTCTTTGCCGACAATCTCACGCGCATCGATGTGAGCGGCGAAAACAACACATATGCAAGCGAAAGCGGCGTGCTTTTCTCAAAGGATAAAACCACGCTCATCCGCTTCCCTGCCGCCCATACGGAAAAGAGATTCATCATCCAGAGAAGTGTATCGGAAGTATATGTTGACGCCTTTACAGGTGCCGACCTTGATGCACTCACCGTGCACGGCGGAATTTCGGAAATTCACTTTGAGCACCTGCACATAGGCAGACTGTATCTCTCGGCGCCAAGCATCAATGTCATCTGCGGCGATGGTGCTGTAATCGACAGTATGTCAACATTAAAAAAGCACTGAAACATTCGTCGTCATAATCAAAAAGGGCTGCCAAGGCAGTCCTTTTTGGTTTCAACATCAAAATTTTTCTTAAAAAACATTGACAAAAAACGATTTTTTTCGTGTTTTTTCTTTATTTTCATATTGCATTTTTACATATTGTGCGACAAACAATTGTTAATTCAGCCAATTTACAAATATGGAAAATTATGGTATAATTTAATCGTCGAAAGTAGCTATTATCGAAAATAAAAAAATAAGGAGAAAATTATGAAATCTATTTCTAAAAGAATTATTTCTTTCGCATTGTCCGTATTTATGCTTATATGTATCAGCATAAATTTGTCAGCATTTGAATCAGAGTATCAAAGAGGACTTGCCGTTCTCCGCTCAGCAGGTTGGAGCGACGAAGATATCTCCGACCTGCTTACTTATGATGTTGTATGCAGCTATGCCGGATTAAAGCTTGTTGATACAAACCAAACATATTACCGTGTTACAGAGGATAGCTCCGAGCCGATAACAAAAGAAGAATGCCTTGCGGATTTGACAGCTTCGGATTCCGCATTGTATATACCAAACGGAAACCCCATGATTTCTCCACTGGTTCACGGCGATACATGGAAAAATGAAATCACCACAACAGATGGCTACATTACCTATTTTATTCAGGTATACGATGCAGGCAGTGGAATCTATGTTATCTCGGGAAGATATGAATGGCTCGCAGTTCCCGGTACTACTTTAACAGATATATTCGCAATCGGATGTGAGCAGCACTTGCAGCCCAATGGACCTATAGGTTCTGAAGAACTTGGGCTTTATTATATTTATAAATATGATGCCCTCAAAATAAATGGTCGATTTACATACGAAGAAACAACTCCGGATACAATAAATATAGACGGAAAAGGAATCGCTGTAAGTCAAAAATTGGCAAGTCCCGAATTTAGACAGCCGGTAACAGACCACAGAGGATTTCTGCAATATAAAGCAATAATTGATTCCACGAGTTCTTTCGGGTCAACAACTAATGCATCAGCATATTATATACATCAGAAAAAAAGTGTATCCATCACCCCATCAATTGACTTTACCGGTATTATATCCGCCTCAATTAACTTGGGAACAAAATATCAGCTGATGAGCCCCAACCCGTATGTTCTGTTTCTGCTTTCTGAATGAATATATTTCGACAAAAAGTACATAAAATATACCGTTGACAAATAATATATTTTATGGTATAATTATTATATAAACATTCAATTTGTGAGGTATATCTTATGGAAAATAAGAAAACCGTTTCCAAAGCTATTTTTGTCATCGTCGTGGTTGTCCTTGCGATTCTGCTCGTGGCGTTGGCTTGTTTTTGCAATTATTCCCGTAAGCAGTATCAATACGCTCAGCGGCGTATTGAAGTATATCAGAAGCAAGCACTGAGTAATATCCTATTGCTTATGTCGGATCCTTCTAAACTTTCCGAACAAGCAAAAGATTCATACCGTCTCGAAAAGCGAATGAATATCGCCATAGCCATGGATATGTACTCATGGGATATACCATCTGACTTTACAACATTCACAAATCCCGATTTATATGGTGTAATCTCCCCTCTCGTAATTATTTTCAATTCCGATGCATGGCAGCAGATGGACGCGGAGACAGTAAATATGCTCCGCGAATACGGCGAGCATATTCTGAAGCCGGGCGGCGTCTCAAACCCGCTTTCGTTTGAAATAGCCGACCTATATGCAAGGCTTCAGGAGTTAGTCAAATTACGATAAAACTATAAATACAAAATTCAAAAAAGGACTGCTGCAGCAGTCCTTTTCGGATTTTTATACAAGCGTATAATTATCTTTCTCCCCTTGCCAGCTTCTGGCTTCTGATATCCTTTCCCGAGAAAAGTATCAGCTCAAATTCGCCGAAGATGCGCGAGGTTATGCGGTCGGCATAGCGCGAGAAAAGCTCTTCCTTTTTGATATTGGTGCTGATTATCATGCTCTTCTCGCCTATCAGGCGGGCATTGAGCAGATTATAGAGCGTAGCCACCGTAAACTGATTTGAAACCTCTGTTCCGAGGTCGTCGATTATCAGTAGCTCGCAATCGAAATATCGTGCCGTTCTCGATTCGCTTCCCTGCGCCTGATATCCTCTGCCGAAGCGCTCGTATTCGAAATCGTTGAAAATATTGTTTGCCGTCTCATAGACAACATCATATCCGCGGTCGATAACAGTCTTTGCTATCGCGCTGGAAAGATGCGTTTTGCCGAGCCCCGTCGTGCCCATGAAAAGCAGATTTCTTGCCTTTTCCTCTCCGAAATTTACGGCGAAACTCTTCGCCTTTTCAAGCGCACGCTCCATATTTCTGCGTTCGTCGCCGCTGTAATAGCTGAGATCGAAATTATCAAAGCTCTGCTTGACGATGAGATTGCCGATGCCGGAGCTTTCATATCCCGCAAGGACAAGCGCACGCCTCATGCATTTGCACATCACGCCGTTTATCATACCCGTATCCATGCAATCGGGGCATTCATAGTGTACATCGCTGTAATCCTCCGGCACGCCCTTTGAGAGCAGGATATCGCGGCGGGCAGAAAGCAATTCCTCATTTCCCCTTTTCAGCTCATCTATGCGCTCGTGAAGCGTCGCAGGGTCGCCTTTTGCCGCCTGCATCAGCTTGAGCCCCGTCATTGCGAGTTCGTTATCTATGCCCGCTATCTCCGGGAAACGCGCATGGAGCACCTTTTTTCTGCGCTCCGCATCCTCTTTGGCGCGCAGATTTTTTGTCATATATTCCTCGGAAATTCGCTTGAAATTCGCCTTGTTATAGCTCATTTATTATCCCCTCCCGCGCCGCGCGATGCGGCAAGATTGAAAAATTCATCGAGGTCAAAGCCCGCTTCGCTCTTTCCTGCGGGCTTTTTCTTATCGCTCTTTTCGTATTCGGCGACAGCCTCGGGCGTTTTCAGCCCTGCCGCTGCCCAATCCGCGAGCATTTTGTTTTCATATGAAAATGAAGGGCGCGTCACTTTCGGGCTTTTCATCATCTTTTCATAGCCGTATTCGATAAGCTCAAACGAAATGCCGAGCTTCACCCAGTTTTCAAGGCATTCTTTTTCGGTTTTTATCAGTGCGCGCTCGCCTATTCCGAAGAGTGTGCGCACTTTATATTCAAGCGAACGCTTCTCGTCCTCACGCTTGATATATTCCTCGAGCGCGGCGACTGTGCTTATCCCCTTGTCGTAGAGACCTATCGCCGTCTGCTCTATGTAGCGGAGCGAGCCCTTGCCTATCTTCACGCAATATGAAATGAGAAGCAGGATGAACTCGTTATCGAGCCGCAGATGGTCGGAGAGATAAACGATTATCTTGGTCTCGGCGGGAGTGAGGCTTCCCTTTCCGAGCAATGTCTGCGACATCTCCGCGGTCTCTTTCAGCCTGCCGTTTTCGGCGAAAATCCGCTCTACATCCTCGCCGCTGTATGCCTGCGCGGACGGTTCGTCGGGCTTCTCTGATTTTTCGCTCTTACGCACCCGACGGTTGCGGTTTTCGGCTACGGTTTTGCCGCCGTCATCGCATATTTCGAGCACGCCCGTGCCGCGCCAGAAAGAAATCGCCGTCTCCACCTCCGACTCGGGCATTCCGAGCGCATCGGCTATCTCTTCCGAAGAAGCACCCGCGCCGCCCGCGGCGGCGATGAGCACACGGAGCTCGTCGCCCGATGCTTTTTCTATATGATTTGCAGTTTCGCCGGGCAAATTTATGACCGAGCTGCCGAAAAGAAGCCTGAGTTTCAAGACCGTTTCCTCCGTGATACCTATAATTATTAGAACAAAATTAAAAATTACAAAATTATGAATAAAAATCCGATGCTTTGGGCAAGCTGATAGGTTATCCCACAGAAAATGAGTTTTCCACAAGGAGTTTTCGGGAAAAACCACCCGACTTCTCCACAAATTCCACAGGTTTTTCCACAGCATTTTGGGAAAAATCGGCTGTACAAGCCGTTTTTTCCATTTTTGCCTCGGATTTATTAACAGCACAATCCACAGGCTGTGGAAAACTTATTTGCGAATAAAAAGCCGATTTTCGGATTTTTATACAAATGTATTAAAAGAAATTACGCACAAATCGCAATATAAAAATTCTATATTTTGCCGATTTTTATTTTTCTCATGCCAAGCTATTGACAAATGAAAAAGTTTCGCTTATTTCGCTTTTTATATTGTGAAAAACGCGCTCGCATTGAGCGAAGTATCGGAAAAGTTCCCCGCGAGATACTCAAAATATCCCGCCGCGGCTATCATCGCCGCATTGTCGCCGCAGTATTTCACCTCGGGATAGTGGAAAGCCACGCCTCTCTTTTTGCAAAGCTCCGAGAGCGCCGCCCGCAAATGAGAGTTGGCAGCGACGCCTCCCGCAAGCGCGAGCGCATGAAGCTCCGGATGGCGCTCAAGCGCCATATCGAGCTTGATTACGGCGGAATTTACCGCCGCCGAAACGAAGCTTGCCGCTACATCCTCGCGGCATATCTCTTCCCCTTTCTGCGAAGCGGAATTGAGATAATTCAGCACTGCCGTCTTTATTCCCGAGAAGGAAAAATCGAGCGTTTCGTCATGTATCGCGGCACTCGGCAATTTCAGAGTCGGCTTGCCCTCGTAGGCGAGCCTGTCTATCGCGGCACCGCCCGGATACGGCATACCGAGCACGCGGGCAACCTTATCAAAGCATTCGCCCATCGCATCGTCGCGTGTGCCGCCGATTTCTTCTATATTATTATAATCATGCACAATAGCTATCGAGGTATGACCGCCCGACGCCACAAAGGCAAGATACGGCGGCATAAGCTCCGGCGGGCAGAGGTAGTTTGCCGCGATATGACCTTTTATATGGTTCACGGCGACGAGCGGCTTGCCGTTGGCATAAGCAAGCGACTTTGCAAAGTTTACGCCCACGAGAAGCGCGCCGATAAGCCCCGGGCTTGCCGTGACGGCTACAGCATCTATCTCAGCCATGGAAACGCCCGCGCAGGCGAGCGCATCGTATGTTATCTTCGAGATTGCTTCGCAATGCGCGCGGCTCGCTATCTCCGGCACAACGCCGCCGAAGCGCGCGTGCACCTCTATCTGCGACGCCACTATATTCGAGAGAATCTCAAACTTTTCGCCACACGAGAGGACAGCCGCCGCCGTCTCGTCGCATGAGCTTTCTATTCCGAGTATTTTCACAAAAATGTCCTTTCTGCAAGGGTTTTGAGTTTTATACAAAAGTATTATTTGCTGATTTCCGAGAGATTTGCCTCATAGATTTCAGCATCTTCGTGCGGGAATTTATAGAAATCGCGCCGTGTACCGATCTTCATAAAGCCGTGCTTTTCATAGAGACTTTTCGCGGCGGCATTCGACGGGCGCACATCGAGCGTCGCGCTCCTTATGCCGTTTTCGCTTGCCCAGCCGAGCAGAGAGGCAAGGAGCATACTACCGATGCCCTCCCTGCGATATGCTGCGTCAACCGCGACATTGCAGATATCCATCTCATCAAGCACGAAAAATGCGTCGGCATATCCCACGCATTTTTCCCCATCGAAAGCGCATAGGATGATGAAATCCTCGCGCGATGCCGCGTCAAGCACGGCAAATTTACTCCATGCATTCTGCCCGAAGCACTGCGCTTCGATTTCGGCAATGCGGCAGGCACACTCCGCCGAAAAGCGGCGGATATCAATCTTTTTCACTTAAAAGCAACTCCGTTATTCCCGCTTTTATCGCGTCGTAGCACTGCGCCATCGCCTCATCGCCCGAAAAAAGCGGCATATTTATCTCTCCGAGAGAAACTACCTTGTCGGCAAATTCGGGATACGCTTCCCTGATAACGCGGGCATAATCCTCGCGCATGGCGACGACGATATCCGCCTCCTCCATGAGATAGCCCGAAAGCTGACGGGCGCGGTGAAGTCTGTGCAGATTTCCCGCGAGTCTGCGGTCGAGGATGCGGATGGCATAAGGCTCCATCGTATCGCCGACAAAAGCATTCAGCCCTGCCGACGAGGCATCATATCGGTCGCCAGCCATATCCTTCAGTATGTACTCCGCCATGGCGGAGCGGCATGTATTTGCCACGCAGACAAAAAGAACCTTTTTTCTGCTCATTCTTCCGTTTCTTCTTCGTCGCGCACGAGGCAGGGGACCGCCTCTACGGCGTCTGCTACGGGAGCTATAGCGTCACCCTCGAAAAGTTCGATTGCGCCCTTGTCGCAAAGGTTTGCGAGCGCAGGGTCTATCGGCATCTTCGCGAGAACGGGAATATCGTATTCCTTTGCCACCTCTTCGACATGGCTCTCGCCGAAGATATGAAGCTCCTTGCCGCAATCGGGACACTTTACATAGCTCATATTTTCAACTATGCCGATTATCGGTATATTCATAAGCTGTGCCATGCGAACAGCCTTGCCTACTATCATGCTGACAAGCTCCTGCGGGCTTGTGACGATGATGATTCCGTCCAGCGGAAGCGACTGGAAAACCGTGAGCGGAACATCGCCTGTGCCGGGAGGGCAGTCCACTACCATATAGTCAAGACTTCCCCATACGGCGTCCGTCCAAAACTGCTTTACAGTACCCGCGATAACGGGACCTCTCCATACAACGGGAGCGGAAGCATCCTCGAGGAGCAGATTCAGGCTGATTACCTCGATGCCTGTTTTTGTGGTCATGGGCATAATGCCGCCGAGCGGTGCCGCCTCGCAGTTACCCCTCAGTCCGAAAGCCTTCGGAATGGAGGGACCCGTGATATCGGCATCAAGTATACCGACGGAAAGCTCTCTGCGGCGAAGCTCCGTCGCGAGCAGACTGCTGACCATGGATTTGCCTACGCCGCCCTTACCGGAAACGACGCCTATAAGCTTGCCTACGCGGCTGTACTGATTTACCGCCTCAAACTGCGGCTTTCTCGAGCCGCAGGAAGCGGAGCAGGTTGAACAATCATGTGTGCATTCTGACATTTTTATATTCCTCTTTTTCTCTTATTTTATCAAAGTATCGTAAATCCGAAGAAGTCTTTCGTATTATTATAGCATATATCGCAGACCATCTGCGCGAGTCGCTCTATATCGAGCGGATATTCGCCGCGCTCGACATAGCCGCCGATAACGGAGCAAAGTATTCTCCTGAAATATTCATGGCGCGTATAAGAAAGGAAGCTGCGCGAATCCGTCAGCATACCGATAAACTTGCCGAAAGCGGAAAGATTTGCGAGATTTTCCATCTGGGCACGCATACCGGCGATATTGTCATTGAACCACCATGCGCTTCCGTGCTGCATTTTCGGCATGCACCAGTCAAAGCCCTCGGATTCCTCGCTCGTGTAGTTGAATGTGCCGACGAGCGTTGCAAGCGCGGCATTGTCGGTCGGGTTGAGCGAATAGAGTACCGTTTTCGGAAGTGCGCCCTCGGTATTGAGTGCGTCAAGCATGGCGGCAAGGTCTGCAATGCAGTTTTTGCCGTGAATCATGTCGTAGCCCATATCGGCGCCGAGTGCTTTTGTCATAACACTGTTTGCACGGCGAAGCGTACCGAAATGGATCTGCATTACCCAGCCGTTTCTGACATATTCCTTGCCGAAGAAGCGGATGAGCGCACTCTTGTATATAGTTGCCATCTCTTCGCCGACGCTCTCTCCCGCGAGTGCGCGCTTGAGCACGACATCGGCTATGGCGACAGCCTGACCCGCTGTTTTGGTGCTGTCGAATGTGACATAGTTATCAAAACCGTGGTCAGCCGTGCGGCAGCCGAGCGCCTTGAAAAGCGCTATTCTCTTCGAGAGGACATCGCAGAGCGAAACAAAATCCTTTATTTCGTCTCCCGCAACCTCGGAGAGATGCTTTATATAATTTGCGAAATCCGGCGCCGTAATATTCATGCATTTGTCGGGGCGGAACGCGGGAAGCACCTGAGTTTCAAAGCTTGTATCACTGCGCAGGGCGATGTGATATTCGAGATTGTCCGCAGGGTCGTCCGTCGTGCAGATAAGCTTGACATTCGATTTCTTTATGATGCCGCGCGCACTCATTGAGGGGTCCTCGAGCTTATCGCAGGTGAGCTGCCATACCTCATCGCAGGTATCGGGCGAGAGCACGCCGTAATAGCCGAAATAGCGCTGAAGCTCGAGATGAGTCCAGTGGTAGAGCGGATTGCCGATGAGATTCGGCATTGCGCTCGCATATGCGCGGAACTTATCATAGTCGGAGGCATCGCCCGTTATCAGGCGCTCGGCGATACCGCAGGCGCGCATCGCTCTCCATTTGTAGTGATCACCGTAGAGCCAGAGCTGAGTGATATTTTCATATCTCTTGTCCTCTGCTATCTCCCCCGGGCTAACATGACAATGATAGTCGATTATCGGCATCTGCTCGGCATAGTTGTGATAGAGCAGCTGAGCCACATCCGAATCAAGCAGAAAGTTTTCATCCATAAATTCTTTGATTTTCATTTTTCATTCTCCTTTTCATCCCGAAATAGAAAAAACAGAGCTTTTTCTTAAATTATACACTATACTTCATTTAATTGCAAGATTTTATCCGATTTTCCCGCAGAAATTTTCCGCAAAAAACTCCCATGTACGCAAAAAAACTAAAAATATCGGATTTTCCTCTTGCAAAAAGGGGAAAACTGTGGTATGATATCAATGTATAAGAAAAATGCTGTGAAAAAGCGGCGTTTGCCCGTCATATATGCGGAAAAGAGAGACCTGTCATCGGCTGAAAGCAGGTTCGCATATGAGCAGACTGCCTTTCGCTTTGGAGCTTTTGCCGTGAAACAAAGTAGCGGCAGACGCAAGGCTCGCGTTATGAGCCGCAAAGTGCCCGCATATGCGGGAATTCGGGTGGTACCGCGGAATTTTATCTCCGTCCCTTTTTCGGGGCGGAGATTTTTTTATTTTCCCGCCGTATTTTCGCGCATTGAATTTCAATTATCATAATCGGAGGAATACAAAATGAGAAAACTGCTTGAAGAAATAAGAAAAAGAGCAGAAGGCGAGCTTGATTCCGGTGCCGATGCGGAGAGCATCCGTATCAAATATCTCGGAAAAAAAGGCGAGCTGACAGCTGTGCTTCGCCAGATGGGTTCGCTCTCCGCTGAGGAGCGCCCCGTAATAGGCGGTCTTGCAAACGAAGTGCGCACATATATCGAGGAGCGCATAGCAAAGAGAGCGGACGAACTGAAGAATGCGGCTCTTCGCGCAAAGCTTGCTTCCGAAAAGCTCGATGTCACCGTTCCCGGAACACCCTCGGCTGACTTCGGTCGCCGCCATCCCCTTGCGCAGACGGAAGAGCTGATGCGCGATGTATTTATCGGCATGGGCTTCACGATAGCTGAGGGACCTGAGGTAGAATACGACTACTACAATTTCGAGGCACTCAATCTGCCGAAAAACCACCCTGCAAGAGATACGCAGGATACATTCTATATCACGGATAATATACTGCTGCGCTCGCAGACATCGCCTGTTCAGGTTCGTGCCATGGAGCAGAGCAAGCCGCCGATACGCATCATCTCTCCGGGCAGGGTTTACCGTGCCGACCCTGCGGACGCTACACATTCGCCTATCTTCCATCAGATGGAGGGTCTTGTCGTAGACAAGGGCATAACGATGGGCGACCTCAAGGCTACGCTCGAGCTTTTCGCTCAGAAGATGTTCGGTCCGGAAACAAAAATCCGCTTCCGTCCGCATCACTTCCCCTTCACGGAGCCGTCGGCTGAAGTCGATGTTTCCTGCTTCGTATGCGGCGGAAAGGGCTGCCGCGTATGCAAGGGCGAGGGTTGGATAGAGATACTCGGCGCAGGCATGGTTCATCCTTTCGTGCTCTCAAACTGCGGCATAGACCCCGAGGTTTATTCCGGCTTTGCCTTCGGCATGGGCATAGAGAGAATCACCATGTGCCGCTACGGCATGGATGACCTCCGCCTCCTCTACGACAACGATATGCGCTTCCTCAGCCAGTTCTGAGAGAAAGGTAGGTAAAAAGATATGATTTTATCAATGAAATGGCTTTCCGACTTTGTTGATTGCTCGGATATAGATATAAAGAAATATTGCGACAGAATGACCGATACAGGCTCCAAGGTGGAGGGCTATGAGCTTCTCGGCGAGGAGATAAAAAATGTCCGCGTAGGTCTGATTAATAAGATTGAGCAGCATCCCGATGCAGAGCGCCTCGTCATCTGTCGGGTTGATATCGGCAACCGCACCATTCAGATTGTAACGGCTGCAAAAAATGTTTTCGAGGGCGCTTATGTTCCTGTTGCCGTCTCCCCCGAGGGAGAGAAAACTGTAGCCAAGCTCGCACACGGCGTTGAGATAAAGACAGGCAAGCTCCGCGGCGTTCTTTCCGAGGGCATGTTCTGCTCTATCGAGGAGCTGGGGCTCACCACTCACGATATGCCTTTCGCCGCGACAGACGGCATCCTCATACTCAATGACGAAAATCTCGACGGCAGAACCTTTGCTCCCGGCGACGATATACGCGATGTTCTCGGCATGCGCGATACGGCTGTGGAATTTGAGATAACGCCGAACCGCCCCGATTGCCTCTCCGTCATCGGTCTTGCAAGAGAGAGCGCGGCAAGCTTTGACCGCCATCTCACGCTTCCCGCACCGAAGGTGGTCGAGTCCGGCGACGACATAAAGAACTATCTCGATGTTTCCATCTCCGATACAAAAAAGTGCATGCGCTACAGCGCGCGCGTAATAAAGAATGTTAAGATTGCGCCCTCTCCGCTCTGGCTGAGAATGCGTCTGCGCGCAAGCGGCGTCCGCCCGATAAATAATATCGTAGATATCACAAACTATGTAATGCTCGAATACGGTCAGCCCATGCACGCGTTTGATTATTCCTGCCTCACAGGCAAGAAAATAGACGTGCGCACCGCCGGCGACAAGGAAGAATTCATCACTCTCGATGATAATAAGCGCGAGCTTACTTCCGATATGCTCGTCATTGCGGACAGCGTTCGTCCCGTCGCCATCGCAGGCGTAATGGGCGGTGCAAACAGCGAGATAGAAGAAAATACAAGCACAGTCGTTTTCGAATCCGCCGCTTTCCTCGGCAGCTCCGTCCGCGTAACGGCAAAAAAGCTGAATATGCGTACAGAAAGCTCCGCCCGCTTTGAAAAGGGACTTGACTGCGAGCAGACAGTCACCGCTCTCGAGCGCGCCTGCGAGCTTGTGACAATGCTCGGTGCGGGCGAAGTCGTAAACGGAATGATAGATGTTTACCCGCATAAAAAAGAAATCGCCACGGTAAAATTCGAGCCGGAAAGAATGAACCGCTTCCTCGGTATCAATATCACGAGAGAAGAAATGGTAAAGATTCTCGAAAAGCTTGATTTCAAGGTTGAGGGCGATACGATAACGGTTCCCTCCTATCGCGACGATGTCCGCATGATGAACGATGTTGCGGAGGAAATCGTCCGTATCTACGGATATAACGAGATAGAATCTGGCACGATGACCGTTCCCATGCTCGTCGGCGGTCTTACCGAAGAGCAGAAATTCAAAAAGGAACTCAATAATCTCCTCTGCGGCTTCGGTCTCTGGGAAATATGGACATATTCCTTTATGTCGGCTAAGCTCTATGATAAGATAGGACTTGCCGCAGACGACCCGCGCAGAAAATCCGTTGAGATAATGAATCCTTTCGGCGAAGACACAAAAACCATGCGCACAGTGGCTCTGCCATCCATGCTCTCCATTCTTGAGCTGAACTGCAAGAACAAGAGCGCGGAAAAAGTCGCTTTCTATGAGCTTGCAAAGGTATTTATCCCGCGCGAGGGCATAGTTACAAATATTCACGGACTTGAGGGAGTTCTCCCCGATGAAAGAGTGAAGATAAGCATCGGTCTCTATAATGCCGGCGATTTCTACAGAATGAAAGGCATCTGCGAGGGCATACTCAAATTTGCGGGAATAGAAAATGCTTCCTGCAAGGCAAATACAAATGAGCCGACATTCCATCCCGGCAGATGTGCCGATATCTATGCTTCCGACGGCACTCTCCTTGGAACATTCGGCGAGCTTCATCCGATAATCGCAAAGGAAAATTACGGTTTCGATGCTCCCGTAATGCTCGCAGAGCTTGATTTCGCCGAAATATTCGCTCATGCGAGAAAGGCCTGCAAATATCATCCCATTCCGAAATTCCCAGCTACGACAAGAGACTTCTCGTTCGTTTGCGATGAGGATATCGAAGTCGGCACGATTGAGGATGTCATGCGCGCAAGCGGCGTAAAGCTTATCGAAGATATCAAGCTCTTTGATGTATACAAGGGCGCACAGCTTCCCGCAGGCAAGAAGAGCGTTTCGTTCTCCGTTTCGCTCCGCGCTCCCGACCGTACTCTCACTGTCGAGGAAGCCGATAAAGCGGCAAAAAAGATTCTCTCTGCCATCGAGCGCGAACTCGGCATCACAATAAGACAGTAAGAAAACAGAATAGAATCCCCCGAAAGCCTCGTGTAAAAAGTTTTAGCAAGCCTTCTCCTGTGGGAGAAGGTGTCAGCCGCAGGCTGACGGATGAGGAGTCAATATGATACCGTACA
>CAJKRH010000011.1 GCA_905202255.1 uncultured Ruminococcus sp. | reverse complement strand
CGCTTGCGAACTCAAACGGTGCGATAATCAAGCGATATAAATATGATTCTTTCGGTGTTGAGGAAAACCCGGGCATATTCGATACGAATGTATTCCGCTACTGCGGCGAGTATTACGATGTAGAGACAAAGACGATATACCTGCGCGCAAGATACTACGATGCAGAAACGGGAAGATTTACTCAGCAAGATGGATGGAGTTATGCTGTACCCGGCTTCCTCTTATCGCTGAACCTGTATACTTATTGTTGGAACAATCCTGTAAGCTATATAGATCCGAGCGGGCACTTTAGCATATGGCTTTTGCTATAAAAGCACTTGTGGGTGCAGCTATAAATGTAGCTACAACATATATTGCCGCTAAAGCAACAGGGCAGGAGTATACATGGGGTGATGCAGGCGTTGCTGCACTTTCTGGTGCGGTTAATGCTTTTGGTAAAATTGGAAAAATTGCTAGCGGTGTAATAAGTGGCGTATATGCAGGTATAAACAGCTATAGAAATGGCGCTTCTGTCGGTGGTGCAATACTTGCAGGTGCAACAACAGGGGCACTGACAACCTTTAGCGCAAGCAATGTATCAGGAGAATTCATAAAAAAGACAGCCGATGTCGAACTGGGTTTGGATGTTAACGCCGCACTTGATCTGACTTTCGGAGCAGGGAATAATCTTATTAGCGCTGCAACATATGCATCGGTTATAGATGATGAAAAATCGACGGCAGAAAAGTCTGAAAGCGCTTCTAAGCAAGAACCAAATCCTGCTACAAAAGATGACACGAATGATAATACATCAAAAAAGTCTTTATCGGAAGAGAATAGCAAACCTACAAGTAGCAAAAAACAATCGGGAAGCAAAAGATTAAACAACACATATAGTTGTCTTATGTAAGAGGATATTATGGAAGATTGTATGATTATAAAACCGAGACGGTTTGAAAGGATTATATGGATAGTTATAAATGCGCTCGTGGCAATTTTTTATATTATTCTGATGATGGCAAGAGACGCCGTTGCTTTTGGAATAAATTACGGTGTTATTTTGTTAATAATATTATGTGGCATTTTTCTAGATTTAAAAACTCTTACGATTTCAAAATCAGGAATTTGTGCAAAATTCGGCTTATACAAGAAGCATTATAAATGGTCGGACTTTAAATGTATTTGTCTGCAAAATTATATGGGAAAAGGCAGTGCTGAATGGACAGATGAAGCAATAGTTTTTTCTACAAAACAGTCCGAAATACCTGTTAAGCGTTCGCACAAAACGCAGTCGTTTTTACATCCGTTCTCGTTTTTATATATCAGCTTTTGCTCCGAAGAAAAGGCAAACAATGTCTTTCGCCCATATGGGATAATCAGCTATGTTGCAGATAAAGATGAAGTGTTGTCGAAGCTTGCGGAATGGGGCATTGATGTATCAAAGGAATAACCATCGATAATATTGAAGCCCGACAAATAAAAAAGAGTGGCACGCCTGTCGCCCCCCTGACAGGCGCGCCATTCGGTGCAGGGCAGAGTGCATATATGGGATAGCGGTAATACTTTAGTATCATTGAAAAGGGAAAACGCCATTATGAACATAAAAGAATATTTGCTCAATCATGAAATAATACGCATAGGAGTGCCGCATGTTGATACCATAACCGATATAATAGTGGACGAGCCGTTTGATTTTATTGAAAAAATAAGAGATATGGGTTATTTCATCATGAGGATATGGTGGTGGGAGCGAATCAAAATCGGAAGCAGTGAGCTTTCGCTTGGACATGGCGGACCGCTTGACCCTCGCGATGACAGATATTATTTCGGTGAAACGGATTTTGCAGTTTATTTTTCTCGAGACAGTTCTGCGGACGAGCTTACAGAGTATGTAAAAAACTTTCAAAAAGAATATTCACAATATAACTTATATCCCGGTTTTACTATAAAAGCTTTATAAATATGAGGCTAATATATGAGTGCGTTTATTATAGTTACAATTTCAGATACAAGTATGAATTGCAATAGTTTGTCTGCCGATTTACACCTTTTATCGAAAAAGCTGAATATCGGAATATTCGATGAAGAGAGATATATCGAGCGATTTGAAAGCGAGCGTGATTACAACTATTCATTTAGCATAGCGGATTCTGATAAATATGATAATTGCGACAGATTGACAGCTCCATGGTGGTATATAAACTGCTCGGAAAAGCTTTTTGAAATCAATATGAATAATATAAAAACTATTCTTGATGTCTGTCTTTCCTATACGCCCAAAGTCGATATGTGGATTGGAACATCGGGAGATATGATATGTGATTTTGAAAATCACAGCATACAAATTGATGAATATCTCTCCGATATAAAACTGAGATATGCAGAATCCGACAGTGCCTCGCCTCCTCCGTCGGTACATTATGTGATTTATAAATAAATTATGGTGGCCCGAAAGGAGATATATGATGAAATTGATGGAGCTGGCTCTTTGCGTTTTCGGAGGATATGCGAGAGGGATTTATTTTGATATTAAAAACGGGAAAATCGAAAATATATATGCAGAATATAGTCAGAGGCTCCTTCAAAATGCGATTTATGTAGACGAAAAAGTAAAATATGAAAATGGATATTGGGTATGTGACAACGGCGAATGGTACCACGACATGGAAAATACAAAGAAGCATTGCATAGAATACATTCGCCCGAGTCTTTTTGAAAAAGCCAAAGCCTTTTTGCCCGAAATAAAAAACGAGCAGATAAAAAATAACCTATTAAAATCATTGGAAAATCAACAAGAATTTCTTGATTTATTTGAAAAATATATCATTCGCGATGTACTGAATAAATATGGCGAATATGAAAGTTTCAATGAATTTGATGAAATATACTGGCTTGGTGTAGCTCGGGATTTTTGTGATAAGCATGGCATATCATATGAAGCAGGTGACTATCTGAAATATATGCGACTTCGGGAATTAGCTCAGAGAGTATTTACAAAAAGCGGAGAAATTTATTTTGAGGTAGAAAGCCATAGGATAAAAAACATATACAGAGATACGCTTCTACGCCCTAATCCATATTTACCGCTTGATTTTCGCGCATTCATATACCAAAACAGACAAGGACGATGGAAAAAATACGATGGCAACTGGGAGCTGGATGCTGAAGTTATCAAGCGTCGCTGCATAATGTATACTTCACCTCATTTTTCAGATATTGCAAGAGCATTTATTCCGGAAATAAAGGATGAACAAATACGAAATGAACTATTGAGCGTACAAATTGATTCAAGCGAATTTTTGGATTTATTTGATAAATATGTATTTGATGATTTCGAAGAAAAATATGGCGAAACATGGAATTTCATTTTATTCAGAGAAAAATTCCGGCTTGAGACTGCCCGCAAATTCTGCAACGATAATGATATTGAATGTGAAGAGTAAATAAAATATTATACCAAAAATGGCGAGACAAAGACAGATTCATTTTTAAGGAGGCTATGAAATGAAAAAAATTATGCTTATTTTCCTTGTAATTGCGTGTTTATGGTTAATTTCTTGTGGTGAAGTACATACCGGAAGCACTGCAACGACAGAAGCGACTGCAACGACAGAAGCGACAACGACGGACTCTGTAACAACTGTTGAGACGACGATTACGACATCGACTTCTGAAACAACAATGTCAGAAACTGTTACAACCGAGCCGATTGCAGAGCCTGCTGAAGCATTTATTGAATTTGATTTAAATGGCAGACCGATACCCTCACCCGATGATAAAAGCTGTTTTGAACTCGTGACAAAGAAAATAAAAGTGGCGGATATAAAAGCGCTTACCAAGCAGGAAGTGCCATTAAATCAGTTTTGCCGTTTGCTTTCGTTGCAATGTCTTAGAATTTATTATACCGATGTTGGCTATGACGGACTTCGCGATGAATATTATGTGTTACCGGTAAAAACCGATGATGGCTGGAAAATTATTGCTTTCTATTGTTGGGATGGCGATACAATATTTAACAGCGGCTATCTTTTCCCGTTTGAAGTTGAAAAGGAAGGCAGCAGCAGTACGGAATTGATTGAAAGTCTAAAAAAAGATGTTTCATATGAAGAAATCCGTAAGCTTGGCTTTGAAGGTACAATATTACATTATCCGACTACTAATTTGCGCTATCTGCAAGTTCTTTATGTATTTACTGATGGTACGGCAATAGAAGCAAAATTTGAAAGTTTCAGCTCAAATACAGAGGTAGAATATAATATTTTTAAACTGTAATATATGAGTTGTATAATTTACTTTAGATTATTATCGCCCCTCTATGGCAGGCGCACCGCTCGGTGCAGGGCAGAGTGCATATATGGGATAGCGGTAATATAATCGCCGATATCGGCACGGAAACTGTATACTATATCCGCGTACTGACACTCATATATGCCAAAAAAGGCGAAATAAAAATATGTAGGAGGCTATGAAATGAAAAAAATTATGCTTATTTTCTTTGTGATTGCGTGTTTAATTGTGACTTCTTGTGGTGAAGTACATACCGGAAGCACTGCAACGACGGAAGCGACTGTAACGACCGACTCTGCAACAACTGTTGAGACGACGATTACAACATCATTGACAGCGGAAACAGCAGAAACAACATTGTCAGAAACTGTTACAACCGAGCCGATTGCAGAGCCTACTGAAGCATTTATTGAATTTGATTTAAATGGCAGACCGATACCCTCACCCGATGATAAAAGCTGTTTTGAACTCGTGACAAAGAAAATAAAGATGACTGATGTTAATGCGCTTGTAAAGAAAAAAGCTTCTTTGCAAACATTTTGTGAAGAGCTTCCATTACAGTGCATAAGAAGATACTTTATTTATGATGACGAGCCTGATGCTGAGGAAATGTTTTATGTTCCGATAAATACAGATGAAGGCTGGTTTATAATTTCATTTATTTGCTATCCGAGAGATACAGCTAAAATAGAATTTTCTCATACTCAGGATTTTATAATAGAGAGCGATGAAAAAAGCAGTACGGAATTTATTGAAACATTAAGCAACGACATAAAATACGATGATTTACATGAACTTGGATATAATGGTACAGTAATTTTTGACTCATCAAAAGGACAATATTCCGGCAGGGTAGGATTGGAAGTACTCTATGTATTTAAAGATGGGATGGCTATATACATTTCTTTTAATACATCGGTTATATATAATATTTTTAAATTGTAATATATGAGTTGTATAATTTACTTTAGATTATTATCGTCCCGACGGACTGCGCCATTCGGTGCGGGGCAGAGTGCATATATGGGATAGCGGTAACGCCTTTGGAGGTAATATGAAAAGAATTATCAGTATTTTGCTATTACTAATATTTGCTTGTACTATGGTTACATCATGCAGTAAATTTGGCTCGAGGCAATATGTTCTTGATGTCCTTGATGCCATGGATAAAGGCGATGATGAAAGATTTTATGAAATTCTGAGTGATAAAAGTTATGACATAAACAGAGATCCGAATTCACTTCTTGATAAATTTATGTGTTATCGGTTCAGCCCTATTGAAAATGCTTGCAGTTTAAAAAGGTATGATTATGCCGAAGCTTTAATAAAGCGTGGTGCTGATGCCAATTATAGGCGAAAGCTGGGTGCATTATATATCTCTGTCATGTTTTTAGATGTGAAAATGGTAGAGCTTCTGCTTGAGAACGGAGCTGACCCAAGCATAGGAATGGAGTATCCGCTATCTGTAGCAGCAGAGCGGTGGAATAAAGATAGCGCTGCGTGCTATAAGATATTAGAGATGCTTATTGAGCATGGCGCGGATAAATCGTTTAGAGACGAGCATTTTGCAAATCGCAATGCTTATGAAGTTGCGATTGAAAGTGGTGCACCACAGGAATTTTTAGATTTATTGAACCCTGACAAATAAAAAAGAGTGGTGCGCCTGTCGCCCCCATTGACAGGCGCGCCGCTCGGTGCAGGGCAGAGCGCACATATGGGATAGCGGTAATATAATCGCCGATATCGGCACGGAAACCGTATACTATATCCGCGTATTGACGCTCATATATGCAAAGAGTTTCTGCAAATTCAATAGCACGGCAAGGAGAGACCGCAAATTTATCGGCGGGCTCTCTTTGTTTTATATTTATGTGCGCAGGCGGAAAATGCCCACCTCTTAAAAGTTGTAGCAAGCATGGCTGCTTGCGATTTCCGAAAATAATGCGAATTTTTCGGAAAAAGCCATTGATAAAAGGAAAGCCGGATGATATAATAAAAGGTAAAGCAATGCCGCGGGCGCGGCGAAAGGAAAGTATTATGGAAGAAAAAACAGCCGGAAAAGCGGGAAAAAACAGGCTGACAAAAGGCTGGGCGATAGCGGCTACGATAATCTGCTTTCTTGTCGGTGTCTCCTGCGTTGCGATTGCACTGCGGTGGTATTCGCCCGTGGAGAGAGATGATGCCGAGGTGATAGAAGCGACATTTTCTTCATATAAGACGAAATATGTCAGAAGCGGCAAGCATTACAGGGAAATGATAGTCCTGAAATTCAGCGATTATGAAGATATGACTATCGATAATTTCGGAAATGTTCAGCGCGGCATCAGCAGATTGCAGAGCGGCGACAGGCTAATTATCCGCGTGCATCCGCGCGGCGGCGATATACTCGAAATAACGCGCGGCGGAAGCGAAATAGTTTCCTATAACGATGCCGCAAGGCACCTGATTAAATCAGAAATAAAATTTATAGCGGCGGGGATATTTTCATTCGGACTCGGGATATATTTTGCCTGCGGGCTTGCAAAGATAATCCGCGCCGAAAAAGCGAAAAAAGCAAAGGAAGAACGAAAAAGTCCCGATAACGCATGGTGAGGCGCTTTCGCGCACGGCATAGCGCATGGAGGAAAAATGAAGCAACACAAAGGCGCGGGGATATTCCGCGACAAAAAGAAAAGAGCCGCGCTGATGACTGCGCTGGCTTTCTTCCTGCTCGGAACGATATTTCTTGTGAGCACATATACATACTATACTCCTGTGGCAAGGGAAGATACCATCGCGGTAAATGCGACATTCTCTTCATACAGGGAGACAAAAGGAAAGAACAGAAGTAGAGAGATTAAGGTGTTCTTTGATGACCGCGAGCCGCTTGTGATAGAGAGTGCCTGCATGACCAATGCAGAGGTCTACGAAAAAATGCGGAAGCTTAAGGCGGGCGACAGGCTCGAGATGCGCATTCATCCGAAAAGGGGCTATATACTCGAGGTTGTATGCGACGGGGAAGAACTGCTCTCGTTTGAAAAGGCGGAGCGGCTTATAGCCGGTCAGAGGCACTCTGATGCGATTTTTGCCGCGGTGATGTACCTGCTTGCGCTTATTTCCGTCATATCGGCGACAGTGACGGGGAGATATCGGCATTAAGCGAATTTGCACACGAAAGCATAAACGGAGGAAAACATGGATTACAGAAAACACGGCGATACATACATCGTGCGGCTCGGAGTCGGCGATGAAATATGCGCGAGCATGACTGCGCTTGCCGAAAAGGAGAAAATCGCGCTTGCCGAAGTGAGCGGCATAGGCGCGGTAAACGCTTTTACCGTCGGCGTTTACGATACGGCGGAGAAAAAATATTATGCAAACGAATTTTCGGGAGCCTATGAGATAGTTTCGCTCTCGGGAAACATCACGCAAAAGGACGGAAAACCCTATCTGCATCTGCATTTCTCGGCGGGAGACTCCGCGGGCAGAGTTTTCGGCGGGCATCTGAACAGCGCCGTGATAAGCGCGACGGCAGAGATTTTCGTGCGCACATTATGCGGCACGGTCGGGCGCAGATTTGACGATGGCATAGGTCTGAATCTGCTCGATTTTGCAAAATGAAAGCAAAAACCAAAACCGAGGGAAAATCATGAAATACGCAATCGAAACCTATTTTGACAGGGATACCGAGGCGGCGCTCGCCCATCTGGCGGGCAGGGTAGCCGAGGAGGGGATAAGCACAAAATTTCTCGAATGGAAATCGAGACCGCATATCACATTGGCTTGCTATAATGACATAGACGAAGCTGACTGCATACCGAAGCTGAAAGCTTTTGCCGCGGCGAAAGGAAAGCTTCCGATAGCTTTTCACTCTGTCGGCATGTTCACCGACACGGGCACAATCTTTGCTTCCCCTGTGGGAAACGGTGCGCTTTTCGCGCTTCAAAGAGAACTCCATGCGGTGCTTTGCGGCTATGATGCGACCGGGTGGGAATGGTATCTGCCCGACAGGTGGACGCCGCACTGCACGCTCGCGCTCACGGGTGAGGACGGCAAGGAAGCTTTTTACAGGGCGAGCGGGCTTATCCTGCGCGAATTCCGGAAAATGCAGGGGGCTATCGTCTCGGCAGGGCTTGTCAGAATATCATTTCCCGTGGAAGAAATCCATACTGCCGATCTCGGCTGTTGAAAATATAAAAATCACGCAAAAAACGGAGAAAAACCAGCAAATGAAAAAATTGCTTATCTATCTGAAAAAGTACAGGAAGGAGAGCATCCTCGCGCCGCTTTTCAAGGTGCTGGAGGTCGCTTTCGACCTGCTTGTGCCGGTAGTTGTCGCCGATATGATAAATGTCGGCGTGAAAAACGGCGACAAAGCCTATATGGTGCGCTGTGCGCTGATTCTGCTCGGCATGGCGGCGCTCGGGCTTTGCTGTACAGTGGCGGCGCAGTTCTTTGCCGCAAAGGCGAGCGTCGGCTTTGCCGCATCGCTTCGTCAGGCGACCTTTGACCATGTGCAGAGCCTTTCCTTTACCGAGCTTGACACGCTCGGCACGGATACGATAATAACAAGGCTCGGAAGCGACATAAATCAGGTGCAGAACGGACTCAATCTCGGGCTTCGTCTGCTCCTGCGCAGTCCCTTTATCGTCATCGGCTCGATGATAGCGGCTTTCATCATAAATGTGAAATGCGGCGTTATTTTCGCCATAACCATCCCCGTGCTTTTCATCGTCGTATTTGCGATAATGCTCGTGAGCATCCCGCTTTTCGGCAAGGTGCAGGGCAGGCTCGACCGCGTGACGAGGCTCACGAGAGAAAATCTTACGGGCGTCCGCGTAATACGCGCATTCTGCCGCGAGGAGCATTCCGTCACGGAATTTGAAGAGAGCAACAACGCGCTTACGAAGCTCAATGAATTTGTCGGCAAGATATCGGCACTCCTCAACCCGCTTACTTATGTTCTGATAAATATCGGCGCTGTTTTTCTCATAGACCGCGCCGCCGTGCAGGTAAATATCGGCACGCTTGAGCAGGGCTATGTGATAGCGCTCTACAACTATATGCTCCAGATAATAGTGGAGCTTATCAAGCTTGCTTCCCTCATCATCACGCTCAATAAGTCCATGGCTTGCGCAAAGCGCGTGGCAAATATTCTTTCCGTGAAAACAAGCATGGAATATCCCGCGCGCGATGCAGAGGAGCAGGCGGGAGACAGTGCTGTCCGCTTTGACAATGTGACATTTTCATATAAGGGCGCGGGCGCGCCGAGCCTTAAGAATATCTCCTTTGAAGCGAAAAAGGGTGAGACTGTCGGCATCATCGGCGGTACTGGCAGCGGCAAGACAACGCTTGTCAGCCTGATACCGCGCTTCTATGACGCAAGCGACGGTGCGGTACTCATAGACGGCAACGATGTAAAGGAATATACCGCAGAGACGCTCTGCCGCAAGGTCGGAACGGTACAGCAGCGTTCCATGCTTTTCTCCGGCAGTATAGGCGAAAATCTCCGATGGGGTGATGAAAACGCCGACGATGCGGCTCTCTGGGATGCGCTGACTACGGCGCAGGCAAAGGAGGTCGTGGATGGCAAGGACGGAAAACTCGACTTCATACTCGAGCAGAACGGCAGAAACCTCTCCGGCGGTCAGAAGCAGAGAATTTCCATAGCGCGCACGCTGACGAAAAAGCCCGAGATACTCATTCTCGACGACAGCTCCAGCGCGCTCGACTACGCGACCGACGCGGCGCTCCGAAAGGCGATACATTCACTCGGCGGCGACATTACTGTATTCCTCGTTTCACAGAGAATAGCCGGAATAAAGCAGGCAGACAAGATAATCGTTCTCGACAACGGCGCGATGATGGGCATAGGCACGCATGACTCGCTCATGCAGACCTGCGATACCTACAGGGAAATCTACTTCTCGCAGTTTCCAGAAGAGCGCGCGCTCTATGCCAAGGCAAACTGAAGAGAGGGGGCAATAATATGAAAAAAGATAACAACGCAAAAAAGGCTACCTTCCGCGGCAGTAAAGGCACATTCCGTAAGCTGATGCGGTTTATCGCGAAATACCGCATACTCCTTTTTTCGGGGATAGTCCTCGCCGCACTTTCCGTGGCACTCCAGCTCTATGTTCCGATGCTCTTCGGCGATGCGATAGACAATATCGCGGACAAGGGCAAGGTGGATTTTGACGCAATGTGGGTTTATCTTGCGAAAATACTCGTTTTCGCTTCCGTTTCCGCTTTTGCGGCATGGCTGATGAACCTTGTAAACAACCGCATGACATTCCGCATAGTGCGCGATATCCGTTCGGGTGCGATAAAGCATATCCAGCGCCTGCCGCTCTCGTATCTCGACAGCCACAGCACAGGTGATATAGTCAGCCGTATCATCTCCGATGCGGACATCCTCTCGGATGGGCTGCTGCTCGGCTTCACTCAGCTTTTCTCGGGAATAGTGACTATCGTGCTTACGCTCATCTTCATGCTTTCCAAGAATGTATGGATAACACTGATGGTTCTGCTTCTCACACCGCTCAGCTTCATCGTGGCGAAATTTATCGCTTCGCGCTCGTATAATATGTTCAGGCGGCAGAGTGAGGCGCGCGGAAAGCAGACGGCACTCATCGACGAAATGATAGGCGGACAGAAGGTGGTCCGCTCCTTCGGCTATGAAAAGAGAAGCTCCGAGCGCTTTGCCGATATAAATGAAAAGCTGCGCGTTTACAGCCAGAAGGCGGTTTTCTACAGCAGTCTCACAAACCCTTCCACAAGATTTGTAAACAATATCGTCTATGCGCTCGTCGCGCTCGTCGGTGCGCTTATGATAACAGGCGGCAATCTCACAGCCGGCGGACTTGCCGTGCTTCTCTCGTATGCAAGCCAGTATATGAAGCCTTTCAACGATATCAGCTCCGTTATCACGGAGATGCAGAATGCGCTCGCCTGCGCGGGCAGACTCTTTGAGCTGATGGACGAAAAGGAAGAATCACCCGATGCTGCAGGCACTCTCGAAAATGTACGCGGCGAGGTTGATATCCGCGATGTCGCTTTCAGTTATAATAAAGAGAAGAAGCTTATAGAAAATTTCAATCTCCATGTGGAGCCGGGTATGCGCATAGCGATAGTCGGACCCACGGGATGCGGCAAAACGACATTTATCAATCTGCTCATGCGATTTTATGATGTGGACGCGGGCGAGATTGATATCGACGGCAAGCCGGAGGTAAGCCTCTCACGCCATGCTCTGCGCGGCAGCTTCGGCATGGTGCTCCAGGAAACATGGATAAAGAGCGGCACCGTTCGCGAAAATATCTGCTTCGGCAAGCCCGATGCCACGGATGAAGAGGTCATCCGCGCGGCAAAGGATGCGCACAGCTGGAAGTTTATAGAAAAACTGCCGCAGGGGCTTGATACGGTACTCAATGAGGACAGCATAAGCCAGGGTCAGAAGCAGCTGCTATGCATTACGCGCGTAATGCTCACCCTGCCGCCGATGCTTATACTCGATGAGGCTACCTCGAATATCGACACGAGAACGGAGCTTCAGGTTCAGGACGCATTCGATAAGCTCATGCGCGGCAAGACAAGTTTTGTCGTGGCGCACAGACTCTCGACTATCAGAAACGCTTCGCTCATCCTCGTGATGAAAGACGGCAAGATAATCGAGCAGGGCACGCATGACGAACTGCTCGCACGCGGCGGCTTCTATAATAAGCTTTACAACAGCCAGTTTCAGCCTGTATAAGGCATGAGGAAAAATATGGACAGAACGGAAAAAACGGAGCTGACGGTGCTTTGCCTTGTTCACGAGGGAAAGCGCCTGCTCCTGCAAAACAGAACAAAAGCCGATTGGCGCGGGCTTGCGCTCCCGGGCGGTCATATAGAACCCGGCGAATCCGTGGTCGACGCGGTGATACGCGAGATGAAGGAGGAGACGGGACTTGACATAAGCGAGCCGCACCTCTGCGGGATAAAGCAGTTTCCGCGCGATGACGGCGGCAGGTATCTCGTCTTTCTCTTTGAAACGGAGAAATTTTCGGGAGAGCTTCGCCCGTCCGACGAAGGCGAAATGCTCTGGCTTTCGCGCGATGAGACAGACGGCAGAAATGCCGTCGCCGACCTCGGCGCACTCATAGATATGATGCTCGACCCCGCGAAAACGGAATTTCGGTATATCGTCACAGACGGAGAATGGGAGGCTATAATAAAATGAACGAGGGAAAGTTTTTCTGCCGTAACAGCGAGCGGCACGGCGGCGGTTATATGGAATTTGCCTTTTGCCGCCGATACGATAAAAAGAAGCTTTTTTCGCTCTCGCGCATAGTCTGCTGGAGCGATGATTCGCTCTATGTCGATACGGATTTTCTGAACGAATTTACGGCAGAGTACGGCAAGTATCTCGAGCCGTGCATTTCTCCCGATGGCTCGGGCAGGTTTTGCTTTTATGGGCTGAATTATTACAGCGCCGGGCGTGCGGCGGAAATCCTCGCCGCGATAGAGGCGGAAAAGCCGCGTGAATACGAGGTTATTGCCGAGTGGCTCGAAAAAGATATACATGAGTATAACGGATTTTATATACTCGGAGTTTGAATGATACAAATGTATAATTTAAAAAAATGCAACATATGTCCGCGAAAATGCGGCGCCGACAGAACCTGCGGCACAGGCTACTGCGGGCAGGGCGCGGAAATAAAAATAGCGCGTGCCGCTCCGCATTACTGGGAGGAGCCGTGCATTTCGGGCGAGCGCGGCTCGGGCACGGTTTTCTTTTCGGGATGCAGCCTGCGGTGTGTTTACTGCCAGAATGCGGATATCGCGCACGGCGGCTTCGGAAAGGAAATATCGTGCGGGCGGCTCTGCGAAATATTCTTTGAGCTGGCGGAAAAGGGCGTGCACAATATAAATCTCGTCACGCCGACGCACTTCACACCTCAGATACGCGAGGCGATAATCATGGCGAAAAGCCGCGGCTTTTTGCTTCCGTTTGTATATAACTGCGGCGGCTACGAGAGCGTCGAAACACTGCGCACGCTTGAAGGGCTTATCGACATATATCTCACCGATTTCAAATATATGTCGTCAGCGCGCGCAAAGAAATACAGCGCGGCGGAGAACTACCCCGAGGCAGCGAAAGCGGCGACAGCGGAGATGGTGCGCCAGACTGGCGAGCCGATATTCTCCGCGGACGGGCTTATGAAGCGCGGCACGATAGTGCGCCTGCTGATACTGCCCGAGGGAATGCTCGATGCCAAGAGCGTGCTCCGCTATCTGCACCGCACATACGGCGGGCGCATTTATATTTCGATAATGAACCAGTATACGCCGATGGCAGGCGTGCCTTATCCCGAGCTGGCGCGGAAAATTACCGAGCGCGAATACGACGAGATAATAAATTTCGCCATAGACGAGGGGATAACGAAAGCGTTCATACAGGAGGGTGGCACGGCGGAGGAAAGCTTCATCCCGCCTTTCGATATGACGGGCGTTGACGCGAAATAATACATCTGTATAATATAGCAAAAACTCCCATGAGGACTGCATTTCGGTGCAATGCCCTCATGGGAGTTTGTTTGTGCTTTGCCTTTGGTTAAAACCGCTTTATCAGCTTTATCGCCGTGCCCTCGTCATAGGAGCGTATCTCGCCGAGGGCGAAAAATCCGTCTCTGTCGCTTATGCGCAGGCGCGTGCCGACGGGGAAGCTTGTGTTTATCTTCCGCTGATATATTTCGGCACCGTTTCGCGCGAGCCGCGCGTAAAAATCCGACAGACGCACAGAGGGAAGCTCCCGGAAAAGGCTTTCCGTTGGGCGCAGGAGTGCCTGACGGGCGGCGATATCCATCTCTTCAAGCTGCTCTGTCGTCACGGCATCTTCGAGCGAGAAGCCGCCGCACTGCGTGCGCACGAGACTGCTCATCGCTCCGCCGCAACCGAGCGCCGCACCGATATCGGCGCAGAGCGTGCGGATATATGTCCCCTTTGAGCAGGCGACATCGAGCGTGTAATTTCGCTCGTCCGAGCGCGTGACATCAAGCGAGTAGATATGTATCGGGCGAGCCGCGCGCTCTACCGTCACGCCGTCGCGGGCGAGGTCACAGAGCTTTTTGCCGCCGACTTTCAGCGCACTGTACATCGGCGGGGTCTGCATTATATCGCCGACAAAGCGCCGCGATACGGCGACCACCTCATCCTCCGAGGGGATATTGCCGCTCTCGGAGAGGACTTTGCCTGTGGTGTCCTCCGTGTCGGTAGTTATGCCGAGCAGAAGCCCTGCGCGGTAGCTTTTGTCATGCTCCATGGCGTATTCGCTTGCCTTTGTGGCGCTGCCTATGAGTATCACGAGCAGGCCCGACGCCATCGGGTCGAGCGTGCCCGTATGCCCGACTGCGCGCGTGCCGAAAAGGCGGCGCATCTTGTTTACGGCATCGTGCGAGGTGATGCCGACGGGCTTATTCAGGAGAAGTATTCCGTCATTCATGGAAGCCGCATTCCTTTATTATTCTTTTTACGGCGCTGTCTACTTTATCGGCGGAGACAACACAGCCTGCCGCGCCGAAATGACCGCCGCCACCGAAAATGGCGCATATTTTCGATACATCTATATCGCATGAGGAGCGCGTGGAAATCTTATACGAGCCGTCGGCGCGTTCGCGCACGAAGATGGCTACTTTCACACCGTCGGCGCGGCGGATGGCGTTGATAACATCGTATGTATCTTCTTCCTCAAAGCCGCCTGCTTTCTTGTCTGCCTCCGTCATGCGGATATATGAAATTTTCCCGCCGCAGAAATACTGAACATTCGCCATGGCAAAAGCCTCGGCGGCGAGTGCGCTTTTTGTCTTGCATTCGAAAAGGTCGCGGCAGATACTGGCATGATTTACGCCGCGCTCTATGAGCTTCGCCGCTATCTTGTGTGTAAAAGGCGTTGTGTTGGCATAGCGGAAACCGCCCGTATCAGCCGCGAGTGCGGCATAGAGCAGGGAAGCGATATCCTCTGGGATTCTGCCCGCGAGCATACGGTTTACTATGCGGTAGACTATCTCGGCACAAGCCGCCGCCTGCGGGTCGACTATGCGCACGGGAGAATATGACTCATGCGTTCTGTGATGGTCGAGCACGAGGCGCATTTCCTTTGCGCGACTCATGTATTTTCCGAGCTGGCTCGGGGAAGCGACATCCACGCTTATGCGGAATGTCGGGGAAAAATCCGCAGGCAGGGAATCCTCGGAAAAATCGCGCTCTCCGCCTGTCAGAAATGTGAGCGAAACGGGAATCCTGTCACAGCAGACGGGATAAGCTTTCTTGCCCGAGAGCCTAAGCGCATGAACGAGCGCAAAGCATGAGCCGACCGTATCCGCATCGGGATTTTCGTGCGTGTATACGGCAAAATTATCGTTTTCCGCGAGAAGCCTGCAAACGGCTTTCACGGAGGAATTTGAATTATTCACCATCTCCGCCCTCCGAATCCGTGTCGGAAGCGGGGTCATCGATGTGCGTTTTCTTCAGCAGTCTGAATATGTTTGCACCGCGTTCTATCGCATTGTCGTATATGAAAGTGAGCTCCGGTGTGATGCGCATATTGAGCTTTGTCGCTATCTCGTGGCGGATGAGTCCGCGGGCGCTTTTCAGTCCCTGCTTTACTTCTTTCACAGCCTCATCATCGGAATCGAGAAGCGAAAAATATATTTTCGCGTACTTGAGGTCGCCGGAAACATCGCACTGCGTGACCGTTATCATATGCGAGCTCACGCGCGGATCCTTTACCGAGCGCAGAGCATCGGCAACGGTGCGCATGAATTCATCGTTTATCCGTGCTTTTCTGAAATTTGACATTTATCCCTCCTTGCCGCCTTTCGGCAAATGTTTGAATTTGAATATTATTTATCATTTATATTATAGCACTCTTTAAAGCGAAAATCTATACCATTTTCAAGATTTATGAAAAATTTTTATAAACTTAACATTATACTTACTTGACATATGGGGAAGAGAGGTATATAATCAAATCGTAATATAAAAAGGCGGTTTGCCTTGGAAAAAGGGGATACTGTATTATGGAAAAAATGATTGCGCTTGTTAAGGAACGCCCCGAAAGAGGGCTTTGGATGCGTGAAGTACCCGTTCCCGAATGCGGCAAAAACGATGTAAAGATAAAGATACGCAAGACTGCCATCTGCGGAACGGACCTGCATATTTACAACTGGGACGAATGGAGCCAGAAGACGATACATACGCCCATGACCATAGGTCATGAATATGTCGGCGAGATAGTAGAGGTCGGCGAGAATGTAACCGCATACAAGGTCGGCGACAGAGTCACCGGCGAGGGTCATATCGTATGCGGCAAATGCCGCAACTGCCTTGCGGGCAAGGGTCACCTCTGCCGCGAAGCAAAGGGTGTCGGCGTAAACCGCGACGGCGCTTTTGCCCAGTATCTCGTTATCCCGCAGACAAATGTTTATCTCTGCGACGATAAGATACCCGATGACCTCTATGCCATCTTTGACCCGTACGGCAATGCTACTCACACCGCGCTTTCCTTTAATCTCGTGGGCGAGGATGTGCTTGTCACGGGTGCCGGTCCTATCGGTATCATGGCGGCGGGCATCGCACGCTTCTGCGGTGCACGCAATGTCGTCATCACCGATATCAACGATTACCGCCTGAATCTCGCAAAGAAATTCGGCGTGAGCGCGGCTGTCAATACGAAAAACGAAGATCTGCGCGAGGTTATGAAGAGCCTCGATATCCACGAGGGCTTTGATGTGGGTCTTGAGATGTCGGGCAGTCCGATAGCCTTCAACCAGATGATAAACTCAATGGAAAACGGCGGCAAAATGGCTATGCTCGGCATACCGAAAAACGATATGCAGATCCCGTGGGACAAGATAGTTTTCGAGGGACTCTGGATAAAGGGCATCTACGGCAGAGAAATGTTTGAAACATGGTATAAGATGGCGGCGATGATTCACGGCGGCTTCAATCTCGAGCCTATCATCACGCACCGCTTTGATATAATGGATTACGAAAAAGGCTTTGAGGCGATGAACAGCGGCAATTCCGGCAAGGTTGTGCTCGACTGGACAAAGCTCGGCTGAGGAGGTAAATCATGAATAAAACAGATGCACTCGCTTTCTATAAGAGCGAGGTCGAAAAAATAAAGGCGGACGGGCTTTTCAAGGGAGAGAGAGTCATCGCTTCTCCGCAGAGCTCCGCCGTCACCACGGCAGACGGCACAAAGATGATAAATATGTGTGCCAATAACTATCTCGGTCTTGCCGATTCCGAGGATCTGATTGAGGCGGCGATTGCTTCATACAGAAGCCGCGGCTATGGATGCGCGAGCGTGCGCTTCATCTGCGGTACATTCGATATCCACAAGCAGCTTGAAGAGAAGATAAGCAAATTCCTCGGCACGGAGGATACGATACTTTACTCCTCATGCTTTGATGCAAACGGCGGTCTTTTTGAAACGGTGCTCTCGGCAGAGGATGCCGTTATCAGCGATGAGCTAAACCATGCCAGCATAATCGACGGCGTCCGTCTCTGCAAGGCGGCAAGATACCGCTATAAGAACAACAATATGGACGACCTCGAGGCAAAACTCAAGGAAGCCGACGCGGCAGGCGCGAGAATCAAGCTTATCGCCACAGACGGCGTTTTCTCCATGGACGGTATTATCGCAAATCTTGCAGGAATATGCGACCTCGCGGAGAAATACGGCGCGCTTGTGATGGTTGACGACAGCCATGCTTCCGGTTTTGTCGGCGCACACGGCAAGGGCACGAGCGAACACTGCGGCGTGATGGGCAGAGTTGACATCATCACATCCACTTTCGGCAAGGCGCTCGGCGGCGCTTCCGGCGGCTTCACCTCCGGCAGAAAGGAGATAATCGACCTGCTCCGTCAGAGAAGCCGTCCTTATCTCTTCTCCAATTCTCTTGCTCCCGCCATCGCGGCTACGACCTCCAAGCTTATAGATATGCTTTCCGAGACGACGGAACTGCGCGACAGGCTCGAGGAAAATACGAAATATTACCGTTCGCTTCTCACGGAGGCGGGCTTCGATATAATCGAGGGTACGCATCCTATCGTTCCCGTCATGCTCTATGACGAAAAGACGGCAGGCGAATTTGCAAGCCGCATGATGGAAAAGGGCGTTTATGTCGTCGCTTTCTCATATCCCGTAGTGCCGAAAGGCAAGGCGAGAATCCGCACGCAGGTCTGCGCTTCCCATACAAAGGAACAGCTGAAATATGTCGTCGACTGCTTCAAGGCTGTCCGCGATGAGATGAATAAATAAGTAATATACGAATGTATAAAACACAAGTCCCGACGGAAAATCCCGTCGGGGCTTGTGTTTTGGGGGCTGCTGTAATCACAAGCGGTTTTTATTTTGTCGCACTTTTACATGGCAAAGATGGCGGCTCGATGCGGCATCGCCGAAACGGGAGCGGAGAGGGCATATTTGCTGAAAATGCGCATGGGTTGACAAATGTATCAAAATATGGTATAATTATTTTACCAATAAGTTACATATCGGGAGGAAATCAAAATGAAAAAAGCGATATCTCTTTTACTGCTTCTTTGCTTTGCGGCGGCTCTTTTTTCGGGTTGCGCATTTGGAAATGTCCGCATGCCTTTCAATGGTAAAATAGAATTTCATGATATCACCGCGGTGATACCCTCGGATTTCATCCGCGATTCGACTCAGAGCAAGGATGATTTATGGGTTTTCGAAAAGGGAGGCTACAAAAAAATTATTATCATAAGCCGCTCCGATATCAAAACCGACGCAGATACTCATCTGAAAAATTATGTAAACAATATAACTGCAAAGGGCGGTACGGCTTCGCAGGGCAAGTATCTTTATGAAGATGCCGCGATGAGTACATATTATATCGACGGAGTTTTCTGTCAGGAAATAATCTTTGCATATAACGGTTCGCTTTATGCTTTTGCGCTTCGCGGCGGAACGGAGAGCGAATTTAATGAGCTTCTCAAGGATATAAATACGCCAGATACCATATCCGAATAATACGCATACGCCCCCGCAGAAAAGCTTTTGCGGGGGCGTTTTTTCGTATTTTCGATTTTTCTCTTTACATTTTCCCGAAAGCACTGTATAATGTATAAAAAGATTTCGTTTCGGATGAAAGCTGAGTATTATTATGAAAATCAAAGTCAGGAATTGCAGCTACGAAGAGGTGATGGCGAAGCCGACGGCTCCGCGATTTCACCCGCACAAGCCGAATATTCTTTTCCGCACGCTGATGTATATGGCGGGGCTCGGCGAGCTTAAGAAAACAAAATTTACATATACGAAAACGGGCATGGAGCGACTCGGAAAAAGTCAGCCGTGCCTTTATCTGATGAATCATTCCAGCTTCATCGACCTTGAGATAGCTTCGCATATCATATATCCGAAGCCTTTTCAGATAGTCTGCACGCAGGATGGATTTGTCGGCAAGCTGTGGCTGATGAAGCGGCTCGGTTGCATCCCGAAAAAGAAATTTGTGCCGGAATATCTGCTTGTCAAGGATATGGTATATTCACTGCGCAAGCTGAAAAGCTCCGTGCTCATGTATCCCGAGGCGAGCTACAGTTTTGACGGAACGGGAACGCCGCTCCCCGATACGCTCGGTCAATGCCTGAAACTGCTGAAAGTGCCTGTCGTCATGATACGCACACACGGCGCTTTCTCATATGACCCGCTTTACAACGGCTTGCAGAAAAGAGATGTAAAAGTCTCAGCCGAGATGAAATATCTGCTCTCGCCCGAGGAGATAGCGGAGAAATCGCCCGAAGAACTGAATGAAATACTGCGCCGCGAATTTGATTTTGACTACTTCCGGTGGCAGAAAGAAAATAAAATCGCAGTGACAGAGCCTTTCCGCGCGGATTATCTGGAGCGTGTGCTCTATAAATGCCCCGTCTGCGGTTCCGAAGAGGATATGGCGGGCAAGGGAACGGAACTTAACTGCCATGCCTGCGGTCATAGGTGGGAACTGGATGAATATGGCACGCTCCGCGACCTCTCGGGCGGTGATACATTTACCCACATCCCCGACTGGTACGCATGGGAGCGCGAATGCGTGCGCAGGGAAATAGAGAGCGGAAGCTACCGCATGGAAAGTGAAGTTGACATCTGCATGATGGTGGATTATAAGAGCATATACCGCGTCGGAAGCGGCAGACTCGTGCACAGCGCAGAGGGCTTTCACCTGACGGGATGCGACGGTGCGCTTGATTATACGCAGCATCCGCAGGCTTCCTACAGCCTCTATGCCGACTACTACTGGTATGAGATAGGCGATATGATATGCATAGGCGACAGCAAGCGGCTCTATTATTGCTTCCCGAAAAGGCATATCCCTGTGGCAAAGGCGCGAATCGCAACAGAGGAGCTTTATAAAAAAGCAATGGCGCTTCACAGAACCGCAAGATAAAGAAAACGGAATCCGAGAGGATTCCGTTTTCTTTATTGTATTTTTGCTTTGTAAAAGTCAGTTTACAGCCTTTTTGATTTTTTCAAAGCTGTCATCCGAGAGCGTATGCTCAAGGAGGCAGGCTTCCTTTTCGGCTGTTTTTTCGTCCACGCCGGCGCTCATGAGTCGGCTCTTGAAAAAGCAGTGCCGTTCATATATTTTTTCGGCTACCTCGCGCCCCGTGTCCGTCAGATAAAGCTGATTGTCCTCCGCCAAGAGAAAACCGCCTTTTTTCAGCAGTGCGACGGCGCGGCTGACGCTGGGTTTGCTTACTCCGAGCTGTTCGGCAATATCGACCGAGCGCGCCATTCCGTTTCTTCTTTCGAGAATCAGCACTGCCTCCAGATAATCTTCTCCCGAAGCGTGTAGCTTCATACCGTCACATCCTTTCAGATTTTCCTGCTGTCGGCTACTGTGCCGATAAGCGCGGAAATGATATTGTTTCCGTAAAATACGCCGTCACGCGTGAGCGTCACGGTATCACCCTCTGCCGTGAGAAGTCCCGCATCGGCAAAAGCCGCAAGCTTCTCTTCAAAGAGAACCCGCAGGTCTATGCCGAGCTTCTCGGAGAACGGGCGGAGGTTTGCACTGCCTTTCTGCAAGGCATAGACAAGCGAATCGAGCACCCTGTATTCGGGGAGCAGTACGCGCCCGCGTGAGCAGATGCGAAGCTCATCCGAAATATCGGGGGCGGCATGCGAATTGTGATAAAAATAGTTTTCTATATTGCCGCCCGCACCATGCCCGAGCGCGATACAGCTTCCGCCGCTGTGGCGGATTTCCATATAATCGTAGCGGTCGCGCCCGTCTTTGACAAGCTTTGTCAGCTCAAGCAGCCTGTAGCCATGCGGCGCGAGGGAATCGAGTATGATATCGAAAAGCGCTTTTTCGCGGTTTATATCGCTCATCGCCGCTTTTTCGGCATCGGTCAGCTTCTGCCAAAGCGGCGTTTTCTCATGAAGCATGAGCGAGTATATCGAAACTCCCGCGACATCCAGTGCCGCGATGGTATCGATATCGCGCAGAAGCCCCGCGTCGGTCTGACCGGGATAATTATATATCAGGTCGACGCTCGTATTTCTTATCCCCGCGCGGATTGCCGCCGCTATGCGCGAAGCGGCAAATTCGCCGTTTCCGCGCCTGCCGAGCAGTTTTCTCGCCTCGTCGTCAAAGCTCTGGATGCCGACGGAAAGGCGGTTTACGCCGCCCTCTTTCAGCGCGGAAATCATTTCATCCGAGAGTTCCGTCGCAGATGTCTCGACGCTGATTTCCGCATCGGGCGCTATGCTGAAGCATCGGTGCAGTTCGGATAGCACCGCGCTCATCTGCTCGGGCGAAAGCGAGGTCGGCGTTCCGCCGCCGAAATTGATTGCATCTATCGGCGCGCTCATATAGCGATAGCCGCATATTTTGCGCATCTCGTTTATGAGATAGAGATGATATTCGCGCCTGCTCAGCTCATCGGGACGGTGAAACGGGCAGAATGTGCATATTTTATTGCAGAACGGCACATGAAGATATATCACGCGCCGACTTGCGGCATTTCCCGCGAGTACCGAGGGGAGATATTCCGCTCCCCCGATGTCTGCGGTATATTTGTTTTTCAGGTCTCTTGATGCGTCGTGATGACTTTTATATCTTTCGGAAAACATCACTTTGCGCTCTTGAACGAGAACGCCGCATCGGGATAGAGTATCTCGGCGAGCTTCTGATAAGCCTCGGCGAAGCGGCTGTTCGGCTTATTGTGGAAGAGGGATTTCTCGAGGTAATATACCTTGCCGTTCTTGACGGCTTTCAGCGACTGCCATACGGGATTGCTTCCGTATGTTTTCTCAACCTGCTCCTGCGCCGCATCCGTGCCGGCATGGCACTGTACTATGATGATGTCGGGGTCTGCCGCGAATACCGTTTCGAGGTTGATTTCCAGACGCTCTGCACCGCTTGCGTTGTCCCAGTCGTCAACGATGTTCTTCGCTTTCATCGCGGTTACCATTCCGCCGACAACGGTTGCGGAGGTGTTGGCATCGAGCTTGCTTGCGTTGGCAAACATGCTGAATACGCGGGGTGCATTTTCATCGGGAATCTCGCAGAGAACATTTACGACATCGTCGAGAGATTTCATGGCGATGCTGTCCCAGAGCTCGGGATGACCTGAGAGATTGCAGAATACCTTGAACCATTTGAGATAATCGGAGAAATCATCGTATTTTACGGCGATAACGGGGATGCCTGCCGCCTTGGCGGGCTTTTCGATGGTGGAGAAGCCGCTCATCGCTGTGGAGCAGATGATAAGCTCGGGCTTGAGCGCCACAATCTGCTCGGTATCCCACTTCTTGCCGGAGGATGATGTGGCTACGACGGTCATGCCCTCATCGGCGGTGATATCTCTGCCGATATATTCCAGATAGAGCGCCTGCGAGCTGCTGCCGCCGATGCAGCCTGTTACGGAGCCGCCTGCTTCATACCAGAGTGTGGTGAAGCTTGCATAAAGGTTTACGACATTGCCGATACCTTTTTTTACGGTTACTGTGGAGCCGTCTGTCGAGGTTGCGTCCTTGAATGTGACGGAATCTTCGGTTACGATTACTTCGTTTGCCGCTTTCAGAAAATCTTCTTTCAGCTTTGCTTTGAGTGCTTCGTTTTCTTTTTCTTTATCGTCATCCTTGCCGGCAGGCTCGGTTTTTCCCGTATCTGTTGTCGATGTGGTTTCCGTGCCTTTCGTGGTTACGGTAGTGTCATCGGTTGAATCGGGCTTCTTTGTCGCGCAGGCGGTGAATACGCCGACGAGCATGCAGAGGCAAAGAAGCATGGCAAAAATTTTTTTCATTGGTTTTCCTCCATGTTTTGTTTTGATTTATTTCACACCAAAGGTTGTCCTTTGAGGTATAAAATACGGACACCCGTGTATCGGGTCTTTGTAAACGGCGGCTTCTATCTCGAAAATGTCGCGCAGATTTTTCTCCGTGACCATTTCGTCGGGCGTTCCCGAAGCGAAGAGCACGCCGCCTTTTATTGCCGCCAGATAATCGGAATACCGCGCGGCAAGATTTATATCGTGCAGAACCATCACGATGGTGATGCCGAGCTCGCTGTTCAGATTGCGAACAAGCTCAAGCACCTCGACCTGATAGCTCACATCGAGATATGTCGTAGGTTCGTCGAGTATCAGAATCTCCGGCTCCTGCGCTATAGTCATGGCAATCCATGCGCGCTGGCGCTCTCCGCCCGAAAGCGTGGAAAGAATGCGGTCGCCGAGATGAGTCAGCCCCGTCAGCGATAGCGCGCGGTCGATTATCCGACCGTCGTCCGCCGTCATGCCGCGACCGAAGCGCGAATACGGAAATCTGCCGTAGGAGACGAGCGTGCGCACATCGATATCGGGAGGCGATTCATGCACCTGCGAGAGATATGCTATCTTCTGCGCGAGTTGCTTTGGCGGATATGACGACAGTTTCTTATCGAGATATACCACCTCGCCGCCGCGCGGCACCACCGCTTTCGGCACTGTTTTCAGCAGGGTCGATTTGCCGCAGCCGTTCTGCCCTATCAGAGTGACGACTTTGCCGCGCGGGATATCGAGCGAAAGCCCGCGAAGCACTTCTTTTTTGCCGTAATCGACATAAACATCGCGAAATCCGAAATACATAGGCTCACCCCCTCTTTCCCTCTCTCGTGCGGAGCAGATAAAGGAAGAAAGGCGCTCCGATAAACGAGAGAATTATGCTGACCGGTACCTCGCCCGGCGGAAGTATGACGCGTCCCACCGTATCGCAGATGCAGACGAGCGAGAAGCCGAGCAGAGACGAGGCGGGGAAGAGATACTTATAATCCGAGCCGACGAGGAGCCGCGCGATATGCGGCACCACGAGACCGACGAAGCTGATAAGCCCCGCTACGGCTATAGCCGCGCCCGCAAGCAGGGACGAGACCGCGATGAGGAAAAAGCGGAATATCTCCGTGCGCAGTCCGAGAGCATTTGCCGTTTCGTCGCCGAGCATGAGTATGTTCATGCGCGACGGGAGAAAGGCACAGATGAAGATGCCGACGGCGGCATACGGCAGAATCATGCGGAAGCTCTCCCAGCCCACGCCGTTCAGTCCGCCTACGAGGAAGCCCGAGGCATTGCCGAGCGACTCTGCGAAAAATGTTTTGATTATATCATTGAATGCGCTGAAGAGCGCGGACACCGCCATGCCCGAGAGAATCATCTTGACAGGCGAAACGCCCCTTTGATATGCCAGAGCATATATCAGCATGGTCGTGACAAAGGCGCCGAGAATCGAGCCGAGCGGGAGCAGATAGGAATAAGTCGGAAAGGCGACGAGCGTCAGATATCCGATGAAGCTTGCGCCGCCCGTGACGCCTATGGTGGACGGTGAAGCCATGGTATTGCGCATTACACCCTGAAGAATACATCCCGAGAGCGAAAGGCAGATTCCGACAAGACCGCCTACGAGCACGCGGGGAAAGCGCAGATTCCAGACGAGCAGGCGCGCCATGCTGTCATCGTTTACGAAAAGCGCTTTTGCAACATCGGGAATCGAGATTTTCACGCTGCCTATTCCCGTGCAGACAAGTACGGAGAGCACGGAAAGCACGCCGAATACGGCGATAACCGAGATTTTCCTTGCCTTTCGTCCGGCTGACGCATGCGCGTCGGTCGGGCAGGCAGGTGATTTAGTTAGAGTATTTTGTTTCATGCTTTTTTGAGAAATTCCGCTACCGCTTTACGCGCGCCCTCCAGCTCCTCCGCGTTCGGATGACCGAGCGACGCTTTCTGCTTTTCGAAGCGCTCCATCGAGAGGTGACCTTTCTGCCCCTCGGGGATTCTCGTCCGCGCAAATGTGCGCTTGAGGTCGATACTGCCGCGGCAGAGATAATGACCGAGCAGAGTATTGTGCTCGGAGGCGAGCGCGATGACATTTTCGCATACCTTGGCGGCGTGCGCCGTGTCCGTGGCAACGCCGAGCGAGCCTATGACTATAAGCTTCTTGCCGTGCATTCTCGCGATAAGGTCGATGGTATCGTCGTCAGCCGTCCCGTGGTTGCACCAGTATGAAAGCACGAATGTGTCGAATTTGTCTATTACCTCGTCGGTTATGTAGCGGATGTTATAGGGTCCGACATGGTTCGGAACAGCCTCAGCCGCCGCTGCGGCAAGCTTGTAGCCGTTGCCCGTGATGGTGGAGAAGATTATCGGCACAGTATCCGCAAGGTCGGGACGCGGCTCGTTCTTTCTCACAAGCGACGCGCCGAGCGCGGCGGCTTCCTCTTCCGTTCCCGCCGTGGGAAGCATCACGCATTTCGCGGCTTTCCCCATGAGCACAAGGCTCTCGGAAAGCTCCTCTCTGCCCTCGAAATCTCCAAAGAGAGCCGTTTTTTTGCCCTCAAGCTTCGCGAGAGCGTGCGAAAACAGCGAAACGGAATCCACCGTATCGAAATCCTTGCCGAGCCCGAAAGCCGCGGCATCGTATCCTGCAAGCACCGATAGGTCGGCGGATGCATCGAAAATATCCGCGACAGCGCCCATCGAAAGCGCCGCCTGCACGAGATTGTCTTTTTTCTTCCCGAGTGCCTCGGCGCTCGGTGCACAGATAATTGCAAGTCTGCTCATTTGTTTCACTCCTGAATGGTATTGCAGTTAGCTATGGCTAACCGCCGGCTTTAAAAAATAAGTCAACAGCCGACCGACGAAATCACAGCGGATAAACCGCGGATGAATCGCTTTGGTTAGCACATGCTAACTTGATGGAAGTAATATAGCATATATTTCGCGATTTGTCAAGTGGTTGCGGCATTTTCTTTTTGCAAAGTCCGCGTTTTTTTCTGCGCGGCACTTGATATTTGCGCTTTTTTATGGTAAAATACAAAATTGGTTGATTATTTTGTCGAGGGGAGCGGGAAAATGAGGATTTTTGCCATACGCCATGGGATAACGGAATGGAACAGCATCGGAAAAATTCAGGGCAGAACAGATATTCCGCTGAACGAAGCGGGAGTTAAAAGCGCATATGCGCTCGCCGCAGAAATGCGTGCGCAGGGCTATATCCCGACGGAAATTTTCACAAGTCCGCTCGCACGCGCATATAAAACGGCAGAGATAGTCGCCTCTGAGTTTTCGCTTACCCCCGAGGCGGTGACGGATTTTCAGGAGATGTCATTCGGACTCTGGGAGGGGCTTAGCTGGAAGGAAATAACGGAAAAATACCCAGCGGAGTTCAAGGCGTGGAATAATGACCGCACCGTGCAGATACCCGAGGGAGAATCATATATAGACCTCACGCGCCGCATCATCCCCGAGCTTCGCCGCGCCTGCGAAAAATCCGACGGAGACTTTGCGATAGTGGCGCACGGAGCCGTGATAATGGCTATGCATGTCATATACGAGGGCATAGAATTTGAGAGCATAGATAAAATAATGCGGCATATAAAAAATTCCTCCGTTACCGTTTTTGACAGCGGGCGAATGCTCGAAAATGCGGAGAAATTTGAAAAATCGGGCAGACTTGATATAAGAAAAGGAAATAAATTATGAAACTGACACTTGTGGCGACCTGCCTTTTCGGGCTGGAGAAATTTCTCGGCGAGGAGATAGACGCGCTCGGCTATAAGCGCATAGAAACGATAGACGGCAGAGTGACCTTTGAGGGCGACGAAGCGGCTGTTGCGCGGTGCAATATCTGGCTTCGCACAGCGGAGCGCCTATATATAAAAATGGGCGAATTTGACGCGATGAATTTCACCGACCTTTTTGACGGTACCAAGGCGATAGCATGGGAGAGCCTGATAGGCAGAAACGATGCTTTCCCCGTAAAGGGGCATTCGGTGAAAAGCCTGCTGACAAGCATCCCCGATTGCCAGAGCATCATCAAAAAGGCGATGGCGACAAGGCTGGGCGAAGCCTACGGGCTTTCGTACATGCCGGAAACGGGAATAAAATATCAGATAGAATTTTTCATACTGAAAGACAGGGCAAGCCTGATGATAGATACCTCGGGCGTGGCGCTTCACAAGCGCGGATATCGCCCGCAGAACGCGCCCGCACCTCTGCGCGAGACGCTTGCCGCCGCCATGGTCAAGATGGCGCGCCCGCGCGAGAATGTCCTCTTCTGGGACCCTTTCTGCGGTTCCGGAACGATACCGATAGAGGCGGCTATGCTGATGACAAATACGGCGCCCGGACTGAAGCGGAGCTTTGCCGCGGAGGAATTTCCTTTCATAGGCAAAGAGATATGGGAGAGCGCGAGAAAAGAAGCGCGCGAGGCGATAAATACGGAGACTGCCTTTGAAGCATACGCTTCCGACTGTGAATGGAGTGCCGTCAAGCTTGCCATGGCTTGCGTCCGTCAGGCGGGTATGGAGAAATACATCAAGGTTTTCGAGAAGAACGCGCTCGATATCAAGGCAGACGGCAGGCGCGGCACGATAGTCTGCAATCCGCCATACGGCGAGCGGCTCTCCACCATCACCGAATCGGAAAAGCTCTATCGCGATATGGGAAAGAGTTTTGCGCGGCTCGGTTCATGGCAGATATATGTCATCACATCGAACGAAAGTTTCGAGCGGCTGTACGGCAGGCGCGCGGACAAGAAGCGCAAGCTATATAACGGCATGATACCGTGCAGCTTCTACCAGTTTTTCAAAAACGAAAACAGAGACTATACAAGAGAAAAGAAGGATTTTGCAAAATGATAAGCGAGAGAATAAAGCAACTTGTAAACTACGGAGCGGAAAAGAACCTCATCACCGAGGCGGACAGGATATACGCGACAAATCTCCTGCTCGACGCGATGGGCGAGCAGAGCTATGAGGAGCCCGGCGAGGTGCCTGCGGCATCGCTTGAGGAGATACTCGGCGCACTCTGCGATATCGCCGAGGAAAAGGGTATAATCGCGGAAAAGGGAAGCGTGGTTCGCCGCGATCTTTTTGATACGCGCCTGATGGGACTGCTCACGCCGCGCCCCTCCGAGGTCATCGCAAAATTCCGGAGCGAATATGAAAAATCCCCCGAAGCGGCGACGGATTTCTATTATAATTTCAGCAGAGATACGGATTATATCCGCACATACCGCGTGAAAAAAGATATCCGCTGGACCGTGCCGAGCGAATTCGGCGAGATAGATATAACGATAAATCTCTCCAAGCCCGAGAAAGACCCGAAAGATATTGCCCTTGCCAAAATGCAGAAGCAATCGAGCTATCCGAAATGTGCGCTCTGCCCCGAAAACGAGGGCTATGCGGGAAATATGAGTGCCGCCGCAAGAGAAAATCACCGCCTTATTCCCATCACTCTCGGCGGGGAAAAGTGGTTTTTCCAATATTCGCCCTATGTCTATTACAATGAACACTGCATAGCGCTCTCCGCCGAGCATACGCCGATGAATGTCTGCGTGAAAACGGTGGAGCGTATGCTCGACTTTATAGATATTTTTCCGCACTATTTCATAGGAAGCAATGCGGGACTGCCGATAGTCGGCGGTTCCATACTCACGCACGACCATATGCAGGGCGGCAGATATGAATTTGCCATGGAGCGCGCCGAGGCAGACAGGGAATTTCACTTTGCGGGCTTTGAAAATGTGAAGGCAAAAACGCTGAAATGGCCGCTTTCCGTCATCCGCATATCAAGCCCCGAGAGAGCCGGGATACAGCGACTTGCCGCGAAGATTTTCGACGCATGGAGCGCCTACAGCGATAAGTCCGTGACAATTTTCGCCGAAACGGAAAAAGGGAAGCACAATGCGATAACTCCGATAGCCCGTCGCCGCGGCGGCGAATACGAGCTCGACCTCGTGCTCCGCAACAATCTGACCACGCCTGAGCGCCCGATGGGACTTTACCATCCGCGTCCCGAATATCATAATATAAAGAAAGAGAATATCGGGCTTATCGAGGTAATGGGTCTTGCCGTGCTGCCATCCCGCCTGAAAAAGGAGCTTGCCGCAGTTGCCGATGCCGTGCTTGCAGGCAAAAATATTGCCGATATACCCGAGATAGCAAAGCATGCGGCATGGTTTGAGAGCTTCCGCGGAAACTACGATATCACGCCCGAAAATATAAACGATATCCTGCTTCGCGAGACAGGAAATACATTCGTGCGTGTACTCTGCGATTGCGGTGTATTCAAGCGCGATGAGAAGGGCATTGCCGCTTTCGACAGATTTATAGATTTTGTAAATAAATTCTGATAGTAAAAAAGACATTTATCACTGCGAGGAAATAATCATGGAAGTATTGCGCGGAAGAAGGCTGTTCGGTATACTTTTTGTATTCACGGCGGCGTTCTGCCTTCGCGCGGTGCTTCCTTTTTATTTTTGCCTTGCTTTTGCGGCGGCGGTGGTCGCTTCCTTTGCCGTATATGCCGCGGTGATGAAAAGGCGTGGCAGGCTCGGCACATACAGGGTGCTTTATATCGTTTTCGCGCTTCTTGCGCTCGCGCTCGGCATATTCCATGGGCAGAGATATATCTCCGCCGTGCCGGAGAGTTTCTTTTCAGGCGAGACGCGCGAATATATCGGTACGGTGAAAAGCGTGGAGGGAAGCGCCGGCTATTACAGCGTTTACACGATAAGCATAAACGAGAGCGGGCGCGAAATACTCTGTCTTTGCGAAGCCGACTATGATGCGGATTTTGAAGCGGGCGATAGTGTTCGCTTTTGCGGCATAGCGTTTGAGGAGCGCGAAATCTACTATAAGAGCAAGGAAATCAGAGCGAGAATAAATTTCACCGAGAGCAGTATACTTGACTTCGGCGAGGCGAAAGAAGGCTTTTTCGGACGAGCGCAGGGCAAATTTTCCTCGCTTCTTGCGGATAGGCTTGAGGGTGATACGCTTTCTCTCGCGAAGGCAATGCTGCTCGGAGAGAGAAGCGATATTTCCGGTGAGATAAAACTCGATTTCCGCAGGATAGGTTTTTCGCATGTGCTTGCCGTGAGCGGACTGCATATCAGCGTGCTCACCTTTGCCTTCATGCTTCTGCTCGCGCCGCTCCCGATAAGCAAGAGGATAAAAATGCTTCTGCTTATCCCTGCGGTCTGCGCTTTTGCGATGGTGACGGGCGCATCCGCTTCCGTCGTGCGCTCGTGCATCATGTTCATCTGTCTCGCGCTCTCGGGTGCCTTCTTTGCCGACAGCGATACGCCGACCTCGCTCATGCTTGCCTTATCGCTGATATTTGTGCTTTCTCCTTCGTCTGTATATGATATCGGCTTGTGGCTGTCCTTTTCGGCGACGCTCGGGATAACGCTTTTCTCTCCCGTGCTCTCGCCGATAAAACTGCACAATACGAGAAAGACATATTCGCGCGTGAGAAATTTCCTCGTTTCCGCGCTCAATTATATCATCTCGCTTATCCTGACCTCACTTGTTGTAACGGCTTTTACAATGCCTGTCATTTTTATATGCTACGGTAATTTCTCGCTCGTGGCGCCGCTTGCCTCTCTTCTGCTTATACCGATAGTGCAGATTTTGCTCCCGATTTTGCTTTTTGTACTGATATTCGGCGGCGTGCCTCTGCTCGGCGCGGCTCTCGCCGCAGTCGCTTCGGCTTTGACAAAGCTGATGCTCACGCTCGCGGGTTTTCTTGCCGATTTTGAGGGGATATATGTTTCGCTCCGCTATCCTTTCGGCAGGTATTTTGTGGTGGCGCTTCTCGTGCTTATTTTCGTATTTATGTTCGGCAGGAGTATAAAATTCCGTCGTGCCGCCGCATTTTTTGCCGTGCTTGCCGTTGCTTTCGGCGTGAGCGTCGGCTTATATGAAGGCGCCTTTTACGGCAAGGCACAGACAGAGATACTGAACAGTGCGAGAAATGACGGTATAGTGATACGCTACGGCGGCAGAACGGCGGTTCTCGATATATCGGGCGGTTCGTATTCCTTTGCGCGGAGCATGAGCGATGAGGTCTACGCTCTGAACGGAGAAAAGATAGACCTGCTTGTTTATTCGCATCTGCACAGGTATCATGCCGCCTCTCTCGGCAAGCTCTGCTCTGTGATAAAGCTCGGTTCCGTTGCTGTTCCTGCTCCGCAGACGGAAGCCGAGGAGGAATATCTCGATAAGCTGAAAGCGGAAGCCGCGGCACACGGGACAGAAGTTTTCGTATACGGCAGGAATGCGTATGCGGACATCGGCAAAATGCGGATATTCTTTCCCGAATATCTGCGCATCAGCCGTTCGGTGCACAGAATTCCGTATTTTTCGGTTGAAATAGCGGGAGAAAAGAAGCTTTTCTATATCGGAGCGGGCATGTCCGAGCTTCCGGAATTTTATGCGGAGGCAGATGGTGCAAAACTTCGGGTCTATGGCTCGCACGGGGCAAAATACAAGGAGAAGATAAGTGCCGCGCGCGGCTCGGTGATTCTCGGCTATGCCGCGGAATATGCAGAGAGCGAGGAAAGTGTACTTATTTCCGATGGAAAATACGGGATTGTAATCGAATGATGTGGGATATGGTGGCAATGCTTTATTATGACAGGGGCGCCATCTCCGCTACCCGATGCGGCAGAAAGCCGACAAATCAAAATCAAATGCAAATAAGAAAATCGCATCTTTACCGACAAGCGGCGCGCTTGTCGGTTTTTGCATATAAATCCCGCTTTTTGCCTATAATATATGAAAATATTTTTCATACGGAGCATTATATGGCAGAAGCAAAAGGAGCGGAAAAAAGAAGCGCGGCGGCGTTTTCCCTCTCGTTTTCGGGGGCGGTACGCCTCGGAAAATACAGAAAAATGATGAGGGAGCTGTCCGCTTCGGCGGGAAGGCTGTATGCGGAAGAGGGCGACTGCGCAGGCGCGGCGAAAGCAACATTTCCGAAAATATACGATGCGGCGATGTCTGCGATAAAGACGATAGAGCGCGAGGCGTATTTTTCGCGACACAGGGAGCTTTTTGCCGCGGCGGATGAGATATTTGAGGGGATTTACGCCGAGGAGAATATCTCGGAGCGCACGGTGAGAGAAAGTCTTACCGCGCGTGCGCCCGCAGAGGGATATTCATATATCATGCTGTCGCTTCTTCCCTCGGCGCTTATACTGAAGCTTGCGGAAAGATACGGAGAAAACCTCGGCAATGCCGCCGAGATGTATCGCATCTGCGGCATGCTCGGAGTGATATCGGAGATGAGGCTCGGCGACTTGCCCTCCTCACTCTGCGCCGCCTCGAGAATTTATTACGGCGAAAAAGCCGATGTATACCGCTATTGCAGTGACGAAACGAAGAGAGCATATCTGCGCATAACGGCGGAGAGGGCTTACCTCTCGGGTATGGGTGAAGCGTCATATGCCGCGGAGGTTGCCGGCGAAGCGGCGGAGCGCGGCGTTCATATCGGCGAGATATTACTGAAAAAAGACGGCTTTGCGGGCAGGGTATATTTTATTCTGCTCTTTGCTTTCACGGCACTTTTTACACTGCTTTTCGCAATGCTCGCGGGCGGCGGGAGCGCATTTCTGCTCTCGCTTCCGCTTATTATTCCGATATACGAATTTGTAAAAGAGCTGATACGCGATTTCTTTGTGCAATCGGGGCAGTATCTGCTGCCGTCGATTTCATCCGAAGAAAAACTGCGCGGGCACAGGGTGATGATAGCCGTACCGACGCTTCTTCTCGGCGAGGAGCACGACGGCGGGCTGATAACGCGGCTTGAGGACCATTATCTGACAAACAGCGATGAAAACTATATTTTTGCGCTCCTCTGCGACCTCAAGGCGGCGGATAAAAAGAGCCTTCCGGAGGACGACGGACGCATAGATTATATCAAGAGAAGAATAGACGCGCTGAATGCCAAATACGGCGAGCACTTTATGCTTTTCCTGCGCGAGCGGCGCTTCTGCGAGGGCGAGAACGCCTACATGGGCAGAGAACGCAAGCGCGGCGCGATAATCGGGCTTTGCCGATATCTTCGCGGCGGCGAGAGCGATATTATTGCTTATGGAAAAGTCGACACGCACGCGGTGGAATATCTGCTCACGCTCGATGAGGATACGCGCCTGCGTCCGGGTGCTGTTTCCGATATGCTCGGCGTTATGATACATCCGATGAACAAGCCCGTGACAGACGAAAAGCGCCGCATAGTGAAAAAAGGCTATGCCATAGTCGCGCCGCGCACGGATATCAGTCTCGAATCCTCGTCGGAAACGCGCTTTTCCGAGCTTTATTTCGGCATCGGCGGAATGGATGTATATTCGGGCACCTCTTTTGATATATATCAGAATATTTTCGGTTCCGGCTCTTTCTGCGGCAAGGGAATGATAGATATTTCCGCCTTTTGCGAGGTGATACCCGATTTCTTCCCCGACGGGCGCATACTCAGTCATGACCTGCTCGAGGGAAATATGCTCTCGTGCGCGCTTTATCGCGGGCTTTCGCTCTCCGATGAGGTGCCGACGGATTTTATCTCGTATTATTCGCGGCAGGAGCGCTGGATACGCGGCGATACGCAGGCTCTGCCGTATGTTCTCGGGAGCGTCAGACGCAGGGACGGAGAAAAAATAAAAAATCCCATGAGCAGGCTTTCCCGCTATAAAATAGCGGACAATGCGATAAGAGAATCCGCTCCGCTTATGCTTGTGCTTTCGGTATTTCTATCGGCTCTTGCGGGACGGAAAACGGCGGCGCTCGCCGCTGTTTTCGCCTCGCTGTATCTGATTTTCCCGATGCTGCGCACGCTCGCCATCGAGAGCGGGGAGCGCGGCAGGATAGGAGGAACGCTCTCGGTTATGCTCGTGCGCCTGCTCTCTTCGGCGCATGAGGCTTATGTTTTCGCGCGCGCCTTTCTCACCGCACTTTACCGCATGACGATAAGCGGCAGGCATCTGCTCGAGTGGCAGACGGCATCGCAGAGCGCGGCGAAAAAGCGCGGTACTGCGGGTCTTATCCTCTCTCTTCTGCCATCCGCGCTCATAGGTGCCGCGGCGATGCTTGTGCCTGCGCCCTCGGCGAAGTTTTTCGGCTTTCTCTGGCTTTGCTTCCCGCTTGTGATTATCGCGGCTTCGAAAAGCCTGCCCGAGGAGGAGCGCAGGAGCGAAAAAAGTAAAAACACCGTCCGCTCCTATGCGAGGGATATGTGGCGCTTCTTTGCGGCTCATGTCTCTGAGGAAACGAACTTCCTGCCGCCCGATAATTATCAGATTTCGCCGGAGGAGCGCACCGCCATGCGCACCTCGCCGACTAATATCGGACTCTATCTGCTCTCTCTGCTTGCGGCACGCGATTTTGATTTCATTGATTCCGAGAAGCTCCATTTCTATGCCGAGAAGAGCGGCAAAAGCATAGAAAAACTGCTCTCATGGCGCGGACATCTCTATAATTGGTATGATATCTCAACGCTCTCGGCGATAGGCGAGCCCTTTGTTTCAAGTGTGGACAGCGGCAATTTCGTAACGGCACTCGTCGCCTTCTGCGAGGGACTGCGCGAATACGCATCACAGGAGCCGCGTCTGCTCTCCGATATCGCGCTCTATGAAAAATTCATCTCACGCGCCGATTTCACGGCTCTCTACTGCGAGGCAAAGCGCCTTTTCTATATCGGCTACAATGCGAAAAACGGCACATACGGAAGCTCATATTACGATACCTTCATGAGCGAGTTCCGCACCACGCAATATTATGCCACGGCGGCAGGCTTCGCACCGCCTGAGAGCTTCTTTTCGCTTTCGCGCCTTGCCATAGGCGGCGGAGGCAGACTCGGCTTTGCTTCATGGAGCGGAACGGCTTTTGAATATTTCATGCCTGCTCTGCTCCTGCCGCACAAAAAGGGAAGTCTTTCTCATGCCGCACTCGAATATGCTTTTGCCACGCAGGCGGAAAGCACCGTGTCAAAGCAGGCGGGCGGGCGCATCCGCCGTGTTTTCGGCATATCCGAGAGCGGATATTACAATTTCGATTCGCACATGAATTATCAGTACCGCGCTTTCGGGCTGGAAAAGCTGGCGCTCGACCCCGCCTGTGAAAACGGTGCCTGCGTATCACCGTATTCAAGCTTTCTCATGCTTGAATACGGCGCGGATGCTGTCCTGCATAATCTGCGCGAGCTTGAAGCACTCGGAATGTACGGCAAATACGGCTTTTACGAGGCGCTCGATATGGACAGCACCCGCGTGGGCGGCGGATACGCCGTGATACGCAGCTATATGGCGCATCATATGGGCATGAGTATCGTTGCTTGTGCAAACTACTGTCTTGATGATATATTCGTGCGCCGCTTCATGCGCAGTCCGCGTATGAGAGCGTCAAGAGAGTTGCTTTCGGAGCGCATACCGAGCGTGCCGAAGCGTGCGCCGGTGCGCATATACAGAGAAAAGGTGCGCCCTGTGCGCACGGATGTATATGACGAAAAAAGCGGGGAGCATGCCGAGGGCTTTCACTGCAGTCGCGGCATTATATCGCCCGAGTTTGCACTTGCCTCAAACAACAAGAGCAGGATAGTTGCCTCATCATCGGGACATATGGCATTTTATGACGGCAGAGATGCCGTTGCCCTGTCGGATTTTGATACTTTCTCGCTTTCCGGCGGTTTTCGCGTTGTATTCCTCATTGACGAAAAGACATATTTTGCCTATCCGCTCGGGATGGGAGATGTGACGGCGGAAAAATATGAATTTGCCTCCTCCTGCGGCGCGGTGGAATATCGTGCGCTTTTCGGCGAGGGTGAGGCGATAAAGAGCATCGGTCTGCGTGCCGAGGTTTTGCCGAACCGCGAGATTTTCAGAATAACGGCAAAAATAAACGGCGAATACAAAAATGCTTCCGCTATGCTATATTTCGAGCCTGTGATGGCGGAAGAACGCGCATACCGTGCGCACAAGAGCTTTGAAAATCTCTTCATCGGAAGCAGATATTTTGAGGAAGAGCATATCCTGCTCTTCTCAAGGCGGAAAAGGAGCGAAAACCGCCCTTTCCGTTTTCTTGCACTGAAGGTGACGCGCGGAAAAGAGGCGGGCTGTGACACGATGCGCGATGCCATATTGCCGCTTGCCTACAGTGATGCCGATATCGCCGCGCTTGCATCGCGCGAATGCGGAAACCGCGTCGGCGCCTGCATTGTTCCCGCCTGCCGCATGAGGGCTGTATTCCGCCGCGGCGAGGACACGGCGGAATTTATCATGGGTTGCTCCCGCAATTCGGACGATCTGCTCTTTGAGCTTTCATCCTGTGAAAAAGAAAAGCGCGGCGCGGACGCAGGCATGCGCGAGATAGCGCGGCTTCAGCATTTTGCCGCGGGCAACAGCAGGGAAGCGACGGCACTCGAAAAATATATCCTCGCGGGGATTTTCATGCCGCGGGTATACAGAAGTGAGGGACAGAGCGCGGCGATAGAGCGGCTGAAAAAGCATCCCGCAAAGCAGAGCGAGCTTTGGCGGTTCGGCATATCGGGCGATTCGCCGATAGTCATCGCCTATATCGGGGACTCAAGCGAGGAGAAGCTGCACAATCTGGAAACACTGCTGCTTCTTTTCAAATATATGTGCATACGCGGCGTTCGCTATGATTTCGCTATTCTCCATGCCGAGCGTGACCTCTACAACAGACCGCTCGAAAAGCGGATAAACGAGCTGATAGGCGAGCTGGGTTGCCGCGCCTTCCTCGGCTCGGAAAACGGCATCTTCACGATAAACGACAGCCTGCTGACTGAGGAAATGCGCTATTTCATGCGGCGCATCTGCCGCGTATATTTCGATTGCAGAATAGAGCCTGCGGTTTATGCAAGGTCGGAGCAGAGAAATATCGAGATTTCGCCCGATTTCGGGCGCAGTCTGATGTCCGCTCTGAAAACCGAGCCCTATCCCACGGCGCAGAAGCCGGAGATAAAAGCTGTAGAGAGTATCGGCACGGGCGTCTTTCATGAGGATGGCTACACTTTCATAAAGCCGCACGGCGGCGCGCCTTTTACCCATGTGCTTGCGGGCAGAGCCTTCGGCACGGTGGTGAGTGAAAATTCACTCGGTTTCACTTATTTTTCAAATTCCGCACTGCGCAGACTCTCACCGCACAGCGCCGACAATATGCGTGAGGACAGGGGCGAGCGGCTCTGCCTGCGCATATTCGCCTCGGCTCACGATACGGGCGAATATACCGATTATGACCTTGCCGCCTGCGCCTCGCAGGTAAATTACACTTTCTCGGATGCGCAGTATTACGGCACGCTCCTTTCATATATTGACTACACGGTTAAGGTCGGCATCTGCGGCAGATTCCCCGTCAAGAGAATTGAACTTACGCTTGAGTCGCGGCACGGCGAACCCGTTTACTGCATGGCATATTACGCCGTGACGCCCGATATGGGCGCACCGACGGGCATGATACACTATGAAAAGAGCGAAAGCGAGATTTCGCTTTCGGCTCTTGCGGACTACGGCACGGGGCGATTCTTTGTCACGGTCGGTGTCGGCGGGCATATCGGCACGGCGACATATACAGACGGCATAGCACTTGCCAGCGGCGAGCGGCTATCACTCGGAACGGAGGATATCGCGGCGGCGGCTGTCCGCTTCGCTCTCTCCCATAGCGAAAGCGCCGTTTTCTACCTCTCGGTAAACGGAGCGCACCGCTATCTTTGCCGCGGCATGGCACATGATGAGGAGGGGGACAAGATAAAGCTCGGTAGCGGCGATGCGCTCTTTGACCTGAGCGTAAACAAATGGATTCCCTATCAGATAAGGGCAAGCCGCCTCTATGCCCGAGCCGCCTTCTATCAGGTGGGCGGCGCATGGGGCTTTCGCGATCAGCTTCAGGATACGCTTTCGCTTCTGGCAGAGGCTCCAGATGAGGCGAAATACCAGATAATCCGCTGTGCGGCGCACCAGTTTTCCGAGGGCGATGTGCTTCATTGGTGGCATAGCGTGCGCGATTTTTCTCTGCTTGATCAAGGAGTACGCACGCGTTGCTCCGATGATATGCTCTGGCTTCCTTATGCTGTCTCCGAATATATCACGGCGACAGGCGACGGCGCGATACTTGATGTGAGCGTGCGTTATCTTTCTTCCGTGCCGCTCTCGCCGGAGGAGCATGAAAGATATGAGAGAGTGCCGCCATCCGACGAGCGAGAGGATATCTATCGCCATTGCCTGCGGGCGGTTTATCGGCTTCTTGACGGCATCGGCGCGCATGGGCTTGCCAAAATAGGCGACGGCGACTGGAACGACGGCATGAATACCGTCGGCTCGCAGGGAAAGGGCGAGAGCGTATGGCTTACGCAGTTTGCGGCGATAGTGCTTTTCCGCTTTGCCGATATCTGCGATATGAGGGGCGAGCATGAAACGGCGCTTTTTCTGCGCGAAAAGAGCCGCATGCTTCACGCGGCGGCGGTAAACTGCTTTGAGGGCGACAGATTTCTCCGCGCCTACTACGATAACGGCGACAAACTCGGCTCACGCGACTGCGACGAATGCAAAACAGACGCGCTCTCGCAGGCTTTTGCCGCCTTTGACATGTATTTTCTCGGTGGCGATGAGGAGGAGCGACGCCGCGTGAGTGCGGCGGCAAAAACCTCGTATGACCTGCTCTACAGCGAGCGATATAAGCTATGGCGCCTGCTCTCTCCGCCTTTTGTCTCGGGAAGAAATTCGCCCGGGTATATCAAGGGCTACCTTGCGGGACTGCGTGAAAACGGCGGTCAGTATACCCATGCCGCAGTCTGGGCGGCGCTCGGGCTTCTTGCCGCGGGCGAATATGCCGCCGGCGCACGCGTGCTTTTCGAGATAAATCCGACGCTCCGCGCCCGCGACGGCTTCCTGCGCGAGAGATACAGGATAGAGCCCTATGTCATGGCGGGCGATGTCTATGCAAATCCCGACCATATGGGCAGGGGCGGCTGGAGTTGGTATACGGGCGCGGCAGGGTGGTACCGCACGGCGATAATAAAATATCTCTGCGGCTTCCGCATGAGAGGGGCGTATTTCACACTCCGCCCGTGCCTCTCGGAATATTTCGATGCCTTTTCGCTCGCGGTGAACATCGGAAAAACGGCATACGGCATAGAGGTGCGTTTGGGTGAAAGGGATATGATAGTGCTCGATGGCGAGCGGATATATACCGATGATATTTTTGCCTTTCGCTTCGCTTTCGACGGCGGCAGTCACGAGGTAAAGTTCAGCGTTGCAAGGAAAGCCGCGGCAGAATGAAAAATTTGTCCGTCATGCGTGTTTTCGCATGACGGACAGATTTTTGCTTTATTCTTCGGATTCATCGGATTCATCCGATTCCTCGGAATCGTCTTTTTCAGGGGCTTTTCGCGAGGGCTTTGCCTTTACCTCTGCGAGCGGATTGTGCTGCATGGCATCCTCCATGAGCTTATTGCTTGCATGGGTGTATATCTGCGTGGTATTGAGCTGTTCATGCCCGAGTATTTCTTTCAGAGTCAGCACATCGACGCCGCCCTCCTGATACATGAGCGTCGCCGCCGTGTGGCGCAGTTTATGAACGGAATACTGCTTGTAGTCCAGCCCTGCCGCGGAGAAATATTTATATGCCATCCATTGCACGGTTTTTACGCTTATGCGCTGATGGCGACTGCTTAAGAAAAAGGCGTTTTTATCCTTTATCTCGACATCCTTTCCGCGGACGCGCAGATAATTTTTCATCGCGTCGCGGCAGGCATCGTTGAGATATACTATGCGCTCCTTATTACCCTTTCCGACTACGCGCAGAGAACGGAGCTCCCTGTCCACATCGGAAAGATTTATGCCGACAAGCTCGGAGAGACGCATGCCGCAGTTGAGAAAGAGCGTGAGTATGCAGTAGTCGCGTTCCTTTGTCTTGGATTCCGGGTCGTCGAGCACGCTCTGGAGCAGGGCAAGACTTTCGTCCAGCGAAAGAAACTTCGGGAGCGACTTTTTCTTTTTCGGCGATTCTATATCGTTTGCGGGATTCTGCGGGAGAAGCTTTTCGCTGACGGTGAGATATTTGAAAAAAGATTTTATCGCCGAGAGCTTGCGCGAGCGCGCCGCGGCGTTGTTTCCGCGCTCGTTTGCGCAGAAAGCCATAAATTCCAGTATCTCAAGCGTGGTGATACTGCGGACAAATTCATCGTCCACGCAGGCGATGGATATCTTTTCAAATTCCTCTTCTTCCGGAATGCTCCCCTCCCTTGCCGAGATGAGATAGCGGAAGAATGTGCGCAGATCAAGCCCGTATTCGTCAACGGTCTTTTTGCTTCGTCCCTGTATTACGCGCTTGTATCGCAGAAACCGCTCGATAACGGGACTTTTGTCATCGGCGCGGGCAAAATTATCATCCATATACGGCTCTCCTCCTGACCTGCAGCGGCATTTTACAAATCAAGTATATCATATTTTTGCGAAAATGTAAACTTTTTCGGGATATAAAATTATTTTTTCTCCCTTGTATTGAAGAATGGGCGAAAATGTTGTATACTAAAGAAAAAGCATCGGTCGATTCTTTTCGCTCAAAATGAAAAAGAGGATTGTTTTATGAAGATAAAGAACTTCTTTCGCAATAACGGATATATCATAGTCAAGCTGATAGTGACGCATCTCTGTATGGCTATTTTCGGCATAATGGTGTATATGCCGTTCAGCACCGAAAATCCGACGGGCAAATTCTTCTGCCTTGCGCTCGGTGTATGCGCAGTGATTTTCTATGCATATCTCATCCATATCCAGATGTGGGATGTCGGCGCCAAGGACAGCATAGATACAGCCGCAGGCAAGCGTCGCAAGACGCCGCTCAAGGGTTTTGCGCTCGGGCTTATCGCGGCGATACCCGATATTCTTCTCTGCGTTTCGTATGTTATCCTGTGGTATTATCGCGAGTATTCCATGGGACTGAGCAGAGCTTCCATAACGGTGGGCTTTATCACCGCGCTCTGGGAGGGCATGTTCATGGGCATTAAAAACGGTGCTTTCGACAGTGGTTTCGTGTATTATTTCCTCATCGTGCCTTTTGTGCCCGCAGTTTTTGCCGAGCTTTCATATCTCATCGGGCTTCGTCAGTGGAAGCTTTTCAAGCCTGCCAAAAAATGATATTTTCCGCTCTGCCGAAAGGCAGGGCGGAACTGATAAAAACTCATACTTTTTCATCTCTCCGAATATACATTTCCATAAGAGATATTTTGGGAGATGATATATTATGGCAAAATGCAGAGGGGCATTTACGGCGGCGAAATTCTGCCTTTTTTCGGTGATACTTGTTCTCGCGGGGCTTCTTGCGGGGAGCGCGCTTTCCGGAGGGAAGGATTCTTTTTTCGCCGCTTTTCTGCAGGCGGCGGCAGAGCCTGCGGCGGCAAATGAAAAGCGCATAACGATAGTTATAGACGCGGGGCACGGCGGTATGGACGGCGGTGCGGTTTCCGACTCGGGCGTGCTCGAAAAGGATTTGAACCTTGCCGTTGCGTCAAGGCTCTGTGAGCTTTTCCGCCTTGCGGATGCCGATGTCGTGATGACGCGCAGCGATGACAGAATGCTCTGCTCCGAGGGGAGCAATCATAAGAAGCGCGACGACCTTGTGCGCCGCGTGGAGATTGCCGGGAGCTACGAAAACGCCGTTTTCGTGAGCATACATATGAACAAATTCCCCGTGGAAAAATACCGCGGGCTTCAGGTTTATTATTCTCGGGCAAACGAAGCTTCGCGCGATATAGCCGAGAGTATACAGAATAAGACGGCGGATTTTCTCCAGAGCGAAAACAAGCGGAAGATAAAGCCTGCCGATTCATCTATCTATGTGCTTGATAATCTCGAGATTCCCGCGGTGCTTGTGGAGTGCGGCTTCCTCTCAAACCGAGCCGAAACGGCTCTGCTCGGCACAGCGGAGTATCAGGATAAACTCGCCTGCATTATTTATGCGGCGGTGTGCGATGCGATTTCAAAGTAAAAGACTTTTATAAGAGGTAAAAATCAATGAAGAAGAAAACGGTTTATGTCTGCAGTGAATGCGACTATCAGAGCGCGAAATGGATGGGCAGATGTCCATCCTGCGGCGCATGGAATACATTCGTCGAGGAGACATATGAGGAAGCTCCTGCGGCAGGCTCGGAGAAGAAAACGGCAAAGCGCCTGATGCTCTCGGGCAGCGGAGATTCCGCACCGGAAAAGCTTGATGCGCTTGTCCTCCCCGAATATATGCGCACAAAGAGCGGCATGGGCGAATTTGACCGCGTGCTCGGCGGCGGCATAGTCACAGGCTCCGTCTCGCTCCTCTCGGGCGAGCCCGGCATAGGCAAATCGACACTGCTTCTTCAGATATGCCGCAGTATTGCCGAGAGCAAGCGCGTGCTTTATGTTTCGGGCGAGGAATCCGTCGGGCAGATTTCCATGCGTGCAAAGCGCCTCGGGATAAAGAGCGATAATATCTATGTCCTCGCCGAATCCGATGCGGCAAAGATTATCTCGCATTGCGAGAGGCTGAAGCCCGATGTGATGATAATCGACTCTATCCAGACCATGTATCATAACGAGAGCGCCTCTGTCCCCGGCAGTGTGACGCAGATAAGAGAGAGCGCCTCGATTTTCATAAACAAGGCAAAATCCGACGGCACAAGCATAATCCTCGCCGGTCATGTCAATAAAGAGGGAAGCATAGCGGGACCGAAAACGCTCGAGCATATGGTGGATACCGTGCTCTATTTCGAGGGCGAGCCGCGTCAGAGCTTCCGCGTGATACGCGCCGTGAAAAACCGTTTCGGCTCGACAAACGAGATAGGCGTTTTCGAGATGACGGATGCGGGACTGCGCGAGGTTGAAAATCCCTCCGAGGCTTTGCTTGCGGACAGACCCGCAGGCGTTTCGGGCAACTGTGCCGTATGCGTTATCGAGGGCACGCGTCCCATCATCGCCGAGATTCAGGCGTTGACTACGGCGACTGTCTATCCGTCGCCGCGTCGCATGTCGGCAGGCATGGATTATAACAGAATGGCGCTTATTCTCGCCATTCTCGAAAAGCGGCTCGGACTTCGCTTTTCCTCGCTCGATGTCTATCTCAATGTAATAGGCGGACTTCATATAGAGGAGACGGCATCCGACCTCGGCGTCGCGCTCGCTCTCATTTCGTGCATACGCGATGTTCCCGTGCCGGATGATGTGCTTTGCATAGGCGAGCTCGGACTTTCGGGCGAGTGCCGCGCCGTATCAAGGCTCGAATGGCGCGTCCGCGAGGCGGCAAGGCTCGGCTTCCGCAGGATATACGCGCCTGCGCGCGGCGCATCGGCGATAAAGGCACCCGATGGTGTAAAAATTGTCCCTGTGCGCAGTATTTTCGATATTCTTTCCGTTCTTGCACCGAAAAAGGCTTCGGAATAAGAAAAATATCGCGTTATTTATCAAAATCCGATTGACTTTTTTTCATTGAAATGATAATATATTCTATAGACTAAAAATTATAGGAGTGTAAAATATGGCAAACGACAAAAAAATGGTCGAGCAGATAACATCCATGGATGTTGATTTTGCAAAGTGGTATACCGATATATGCCTCAAAGCCGACCTTGTTGACTATTCGGGCGTGAAGGGATGCATGATAATCCGACCTTATGGCTATGCTATATGGGAAAATATACAGAAGATACTCGATTCTAAATTCAAGGAGCTGGGGCATGAAAATGTCTATATGCCGATGTTTATCCCCGAGAGCCTGCTCAATAAAGAGAAAGAACATGTAGAGGGCTTTGCTCCCGAGGTCGCATGGGTGACTCACGGCGGTTCGGACGCGCTTCCCGAGAAGCTTTGCGTGCGCCCCACATCTGAGGTGCTTTTCTGCGATCATTATGCAAATATAATCAAATCCTACCGCGACCTGCCGAAGCTTTATAATCAATGGTGCAGTGTTGTCCGTTGGGAGAAAACAACCCGTCCTTTCCTGCGCACGAGAGAATTTCTCTGGCAGGAGGGACATACGATGCATGCCACAGCCGAGGAGGCAATAGAAGAGACAGAGCGCATGCTCGGCGTTTATGCCGATTTCCATGAGCATGACCTCGCCATCCCTGTTATCAAGGGTAAAAAGACCCCAAGCGATAAATTTGCGGGCGCTGAGGATACATATGCCATCGAGGCTCTCATGCATGACGGTAAGGCACTTCAGGCAGGCACATCGCATTTCTTCGGCGACGGTTTTGCCCGTGCTTTCAATATCAGATATCTCTCCAAGGAAAATAAACTCGAATATCCTTTCCAGACATCATGGGGCACGACGACCCGCATGATAGGCGGAATTATCATGACGCACGGCGATGACAACGGTCTTGTTCTTCCGCCTGCCGTAGCGCCTATTCAGGTTGTTATTATCCCCGTGGCGGCTCACAAGCCCGGCGTTGTCGAGAAGGCAGAGGAGCTTAAGGAAGCACTCAAGGGCTTCAGAGTGAAGCTGGATTCAAGCGATCAGAGCCCCGGCTGGAAATTTGCCGAATATGAAATGAAGGGTGTTCCGCTCAGAATAGAGATTGGTCCGCGTGATATCGAAGCGGGTCAGTGCGTAATTATGATGCGTCACAACCTCGAAAAGGTCACGGTGCCGCTCGAAAATATCGCAAAAACAGTAGAAGAAATGCTCGAAAAGGTTCGCGTCGGTATGTATGAAAAGGCTCTGGCAAACCGTCAGCGCCGTACATTCGACTGTAAGACCATCGACGAGATAAACGAAGCACTCAAAAACGGCGACGGTTTTATCCGTGCTATGTGGTGTGGCGATGAGGCTTGCGAGGATAAGGTAAAGGAAATGACAGGCGCAGGCTCGCGTTGCATTCCGCTTGAGCAGGAGCATATCTCCGATACCTGCGTTTGTTGCGGCAAGAAAGCGGAGAAGATGGTTCTCTGGGCAAAGGCATATTAAAAATGGATTGCTAAAAAAGTGCAGATCGAAAAAGTGAAAATGATTATATTTTCATTGGATAAAGAGATTTATTAAGGTTTAAACTTTTTAGTAATATCAACTCAAAATTAAGGAAGGGAAGCCGAAAGGCTTCCCTTTGATTTTATTAAATTTCACTTTTTCTCTCGCCGAAATCCGTCTCTGCCGTACGGTTGTACGGCGACGAAACGGATATTCGACGATTCTGCATCTTTTTTGAGCTACCCACTTGGCTGCCCAAAAAAGCGCAGACCGAAAAAGTGAAAGGGAAATGTTTTTATCGGATAAAGACATTTATGAAAGCTAAAACTTTCACTAATATCAATTTTAAGGAAGGCAGGAAATCCGCTCGCGGATTTCCTGCGTTTTACCGTATTCACTTTTTCTCTCGCCGAAATCCGTCTCTGCCGTACGGTTGTACGGCGACG
>CAJKRH010000010.1 GCA_905202255.1 uncultured Ruminococcus sp. | reverse complement strand
GGAAGAGATATATAAGAGAGAGGAACGCTCTCTTATATGACTTTTGGTACTTTTCTTTGCAGAAAAGTACGATAGAGGAAAAGTTATTTTTCAACAAAAACACATTAAATAAAACTTCACCGTTTTCATTACCGAAAACAACATAAACAACGAAATTTAACCGAAAGGATTCAATAAAAATGACCGAAGACAAGATACTGAAAGAAGCCTCAGCCTATAACGACAGTCAGATTCAGGTTCTCGAGGGACTTGAGGCTGTGCGCGTGCGCCCCGGTATGTATATCGGAACGACATCGGCAAGAGGTCTCCACCATCTGATAAACGAGATAGTGGACAACTCCATTGACGAGGCAATGGCGGGCTTCTGCGACAAAATCGAGGTGACACTCCACAGCGACGGCTCATGCTCCGTGCGCGATGACGGACGCGGTATTCCCGCCGGCATCAATGCAAAGGTTGGCAAGCCGACGCTTGAGGTTGTTTTCACCGTGCTCCATGCGGGCGGTAAATTCGGCGGCGGCGGATATAAAATATCCGGCGGTCTGCACGGCGTCGGCGCGAGCGTTGTAAACGCGCTCTCCGAATGGCTGGAGGTCGAAAACTGTCACGACGGGAAAATGTATACCGAGCGCTTTGAAAAGGGTCATGTCGTCCGCGAATTCCGCGAGGTAGGCTCGAGCGAGGGCAGACACGGACTCTATGTGCGCTTCAAGCCGGACGCGACCATATTTGAGGAAACGGATTTCAGCTTTGATACCGTTTATGCCCGCATGCGCGAGCAGGCATTCCTCAATGCGGGCGTCAAGATTATACTGACAGACGAGAGAGGCGAAGAGCCGAAAACCGCTACGCTTCATTACGAGGGCGGTATACGCAGTTTCGTCGAATATCTCAACTCCGTCAAGCACTGCAATATGATACACCCCGATGTTATATACATCCGCGGGGAAAAGGGCGACCTCACAGCCGAGATTGCTCTGCAATACAACGATACCTATGCCGATACAATAGTTACCTTTGCCAACAATATGGCAACCATCGAGGGCGGTACGCATGAGGTAGGCTTCAAAACCGCGCTGACAAAGGTTCTCAATAACTATGCGCGCAAGATAAAGGTGATGAAGCAGGAGGACAAGGACCTCACGGGCGACGATGTGCGCGAGGGTCTCTGCGCCGTTATCTCCGTCAAACTGCCGGACGCGCAGTTTGAAAGCCAGACGAAAGCAAAACTCGGCAACAGCGAGATAAGAAGCTTTGTTTATGCGCTCGTCTCCGAGAAACTCGACGAATATCTCGAAGAAAACCCCGCCGTCGGCAAGGCGATAATAGAAAAGGCAATAGCCGCCTCCAACGCGAGAGAAGCGGCAAGAAAGGCAAGAGAGGCAACGCGCAGAAAAGGCGCACTCGAAGGCTTCTCGCTCCCCGGCAAGCTCGCCGACTGCCATGAAAAGAGCACGGAGCTGACAGAGCTTTTCCTTGTAGAGGGAGACTCCGCAGGCGGCAGTGCCAAGGACGGGCGCGACAGCCGATATCAGGCGATACTGCCTCTGCGCGGCAAGGTTCTCAATGTGGAAAAGAGCCGACTTGACAAGGTTTATTCCAATCAGTCGCTCATACCGATTATTCAGGCGCTGGGTTGCGGCATAGGCGATGAATTTGATATGGCAAAGCTCCGCTACGGCAAGATCATCATAATGGCGGATGCCGATGTCGACGGTTCGCATATACGCATACTCCTGCTCACATTCTTCTTCCGCCATATGAAGAAACTCATAGAAGAGGGTCATGTCTATGCGGCGCAGCCTCCGCTCTATAAGGTGATAAAAGGCAAGCAGGAACGCTATGCTTTCTCCGACGACGAGCGCGACAGAATAATCGCCGAGATGGGCGGCAATGTACGCGCCGAGAGATACAAAGGTCTCGGCGAAATGGACAAGGAACAGCTCTGGGAAACCACAATGGATCCCGAGAGAAGAACGCTTCTGCGCGTGACGATAGAGGATGCCATCGCCTGCGACGAGGTATTTTCCGTTCTGATGGGCGACGATGTCGTTCCGCGCCGCCGCTTTATCGAAGAGAACGCAAAGCTCGTCGAAAATCTCGACATTTAAGCGAAAGGAGCAGAAAAAGTGGATAACAAACAGCAAAATATAGAATTTAAGGACCAGAAGATAGTCGATATCAAAATGGAAAAGGAAGTAAAAAAATCCTTCATGGAATATGCGATGTCGGTTATCATATCCCGTGCGCTCCCCGACGCGAGAGACGGACTCAAGCCCGTACACCGCCGTATACTCTATGCGATGTACGAGGACAAGCTCACATATGAAAATCCCTTCCGCAAATCGGCGACCACCGTCGGTAATGTGCTGGGCAGATATCATCCGCACGGCGATACCGCGGTATATGACTCGATGGTGCGTCTGGCGCAGCCTTTCTCGCTTCGCTATCCGCTCGTAGAGGGTCACGGAAACTTCGGCAATATCGACGGCGACGGCGCTGCCGCCTACCGTTATACCGAGGCGAGAATGGCGAAGCTGGCAAATCTCATGCTTGCCGATATCGAAAAGGATGTAGTAAACTTTGTCCCCAATTTTGACAACACAAGAAAAGAGCCGGAGGTACTTCCCTCCCGCTTCCCCAATCTGCTTGTCAACGGTTCCGTCGGTATCGCCGTCGGTATGGCGACGAATGTTCCCCCGCATAATCTCGGCGAGGTCATCGACGGCACGATATATCTGATGGAGCATCCCGACGCGGATGTGCGCGATCTGATGACATTCATCAAAGGACCGGACTTCCCTACCTATGCGACCATCCACGGCACGGCGGGCATTTATGAAGCCTATGCCACGGGCAGAGGCAAAATAACGGTTCGCGCGCGCGCCGAGGTTTTTGAGGACAAGCGCAGAATAGAAATATACGAAATCCCCTATCAGGTAAATAAATCCATGCTTGTGGAAAGCATTGCCAACCTTGTCAAGGACAAGCGCGTGGAGGGCATCACCGCCCTGCGCGACGAATCGGGCAGACACGGCATGAAGATTGTCATAGAATACCGCCGCGATGCAAACGGGCAGGTAATACTCAATCAGCTCTATAAATACACCCAGCTTCAGGACACCTGCGCCGTCAATATGCTCGCGCTCGTGGACGGCGAGCCGAAAGTGCTCGGGCTGAAGGAGCTGCTCTCCGTTTATATAAAGCATCAGGAGGAGGTAGTGCGCCGCAGAACACAGTTTGAGCTGGAAAAGGCGACAAAGCGCGCACATATCCTCGAGGGACTCAAGATTGCCATAGAAAATATCGACGAGGTTATCGCCATAATCCGCGGTTCCAAGTCCATTCCCGATGCCAAGGAACAGCTGACGCTTCGTTTCGGTCTGGACGACGCGCAGACGCAGGCTATCGTGGAGATGCAGCTCGGCAAGCTCTCAAATCTCGAAACAGTCAAGATTGAGGACGAGCTGGACAGGCTCTGCGCACTTATTGCCGAGCTTCGCTCCATTCTTGCCGACGAGAGCAAGCTTATCGGCATTATCAAGGAAGAAATGCTCGATATCAAGGCAAAATTCGGCGATGAACGCCGCACGAGAATAGAAGAAGCAGAAAATGAGATAGTGCTTGAAGATCTTATCGAGCGCCACAACTGTGTTATAACGGCAACGCGCGGCGGTTACTTCAAGCGTATGCCTGCCCGCGAATATACGGCACAGCGCCGCGGCGGCAAGGGCATTATCGGCATGAAAACAAAAGATGAGGACGATGTTGTCGATGTTATGGTAGTAAACAGCCACTCGTTCTTGCTCATGTTTACAAACAAAGGCAAGGTTTTTGCCAAGAAAGCATATATGATACCCGAGGCGGGCAGAACAGCCAAGGGCACAAATATAGTCAATCTGCTGGAGCTGACCGAGGGCGAATTTGTCACCTCCGTTATCTCGATAGATGGCTTTGGCGAGAACGAATATTTCGTCATGGTGACAAAATACGGCGTTATCAAGCGTGCCAATGTGATGGATTTTGAATTCATGCGCCGCGGCGGCAAGATAGCCATGAATCTCGATGAGGGCGATGAACTGCTCTATGTCCGCAAGACGGCGGGCGAAAGCGATATCATTATCGCCACGAGAGAGGGCAAAGCCGTCCGCTTCAATGAAAACGAAGCGCGCGTCATGGGCAGAACGGCACGCGGTGTCCGCGGCATACGCCTGCGCGGCGATGATTATGTCGTCGGCGCCGAGGTTATAGACGATGGCAAGAAGCTTATCACGATAACCGAAAAGGGCTACGGCAAGAAATCCGATTTCGAGGGCTTCACGGCACACAGCAGAGGAACTATGGGCGTTATCTGCCATAAAATTTCCGAAAAGACCGGTTATCTTGCCGGTATCGCCGCAGTCTGCGAAACGGATGACCTCATGATAATCACCGATGAGGGCGTTATCATCCGTACTCCCGCCGCCGATATCCCGACCTACGGCAATAATACCGCGGGTGTTATCGTAATGCGTCTCTCAGAGGGCGCGAGCGTAGTGAACTTCACACTCGTTCATGCCGATGAGGAAAAGAAAGCGGAGGAAGCAGCTCTCGAAGAGGAGGCGACCGAAGCGGCTGAAATAAGATCGGCGGAAGAAGCCGAGGCGGCAGAGGAAGAAGCCGAGGAAGAAGCGGCAGAACCCGCCTCCGACGAGGATGAGATTTGAGCGGGATAAAATATACTCCTGTCTCGGCAATGCCGAGACAGGAACAAGGTATATATCTTTTGTTTTGGCTTTTGGCGGGATTTGGTTTTTATTGTAGGGGCGAACATTGTTCGCCCGCGAGATACATAAAGATACTTCTCTTTTCTCGCGCTTTTGAGTGACCAAAAGCGCGGCAAAAGTCAGCAAGGAGGACTCGCGCCGTCCTCCTTCCGAACCACCGCGGCGTGCACGAGTTAGTCGCAAGAAGTAGTGCGTGGCGAGTATGTGCGGCAAAGGGCTAATAGAATAAGTCGGCGGTTTTACCACTCTCCGCAATCTCATACTACCACGCGTGCGAACATAGCGCACGAAATAGCCGAGCAGATTCGTGCACGCATTGCCTGCACGCCCGCTGAAAGTGCATGGCGGGCGTGGATTTAGTCTGTGCGCTGACGGGACTATCAAAATAAACCCTATCTTGCTATGTTCGCACACAGACACGCACCCAAACTTGAACCGCGAGGTTCGCCATAGCCTGACATGGCACAGCAGTAAATCCGAGTCGGCGCTTGAGCGTTTCGAACCTGTAGCCGTGGTTAAGCTATAGCGGGACGGTCGGGGCACTTTGTTCGCACCGGTCGCCGCGAGGCGACAGAAGGTGTTTAAAAGAGGAATTCCTTCCTCTTTTTGTCCTTTTCGTTCTTTTCGGACAAGCGAAAAGAACTCTGAAAGAGAAGAATCATAAAGTAACTTTTCTTTTATCGTACTTTTCTGTGAAGAAGAGGAGGGTTCAGGGTGGCGAAGCCACCTCTGAACGGCGTCGCCGAGACGGGGCAGAAGGTGGCGCGGTTTATCGCGACGGATGAGGCGTTTGAAGACAATTTATAGCAATATTTGCGTCAAAATTTCGATTTTACTCCTCATCCACCGCTATCGCGGTCCCACTTCTCCCGCAGGAGAAGGCTATACGAAAAAATGCTTTTATCTGTTTTTACAGTAAAATATACTTTTTCGACAGACTGAAATGGAAGCCGTGCGGCTTCCATTTGTTTTCATCTTACTTCAACCATACCGACATGCACAAATCCGTCGGCGCTTTGCCGCTCCTCTTTCATCGCGAAGTAAACAGGGCGTTCATCCTCAAAAAGCCCGAGAGAAAGTGAATATTCCCCTGCGTCTCCCACGGGGACAAAGCCGATATCCGCCTTTGTTTCTCTTCCAGCGAGCCACTCGGTATTGCCCGAATCTGCCTCACAGATGTGCTCATAGCCGCTTTTTGTCAGCTTTATTTTCAGCTTGTAAGGGAAATATGCGCGCGCAAAACCACGGTTTTCTACATAGAGCGAAAGCGTATTTTCTCTTCCGCGCTCAAGCACGGGAAGCCCGCCCTCGCTTTTTTCAAAGCCGACGCCCGAGAGAAAATAGAAATAGCCGAGCCTGTTTGCCGCGTATTCCGTCAGATACGGATTATCGGCAAGCCAGACGCGCGGATACCCGTGAAATCCCGCAAAGGTCGCGCCCGTTTCGCGCATAGCCTCGAGAAAAGGAAGCCCCGCACGGAAATTCTGCGGTTTTATCATATGATAATGCTCAAGCTCGAGCGTTATCGGCGCGTTTTCCGCTATCGGTGCAAACATCCATGGTGAGCGCAGGGTAGTATATCTGCTTCCTTTGCCGCAGTAGCACGAAACGCAGACGGAATCGTCATCCAGCCCCATTTTGTGTTCTATGGCATATTTCCATATGCGCATATTTTCATCTGCACCGCGCTCCCAGCAGGAATTCATCATATCATCATTGAGCATGAGGATGGTTTTCGGGAAATATTTCTCATGCAGCTTTATATGCTCTATTATCGCGTCGGCACCGTATTTTATATTCGTGCCGCCTGCCGTATGTCCCTCGCCCCATGTACCGAAAGAACCGACATCGACTGTTTCTATATACTTTTTGCCTGCGAATTTTCTGCCTGCCTCCGCTAAAAAGCGCTCGAGATAAAAGAGATAAACAGGGTCTGTATAGTCCGGCTCGAGCCTGCCGCACGGCACGCGATAGCAATGTGCGCCCTTTTCAAAAACGAAGCGCGGCGTGGCAAATCGGATGCTGTCATAGCCTTCATATGTGCAGATGCGCAGAGCAAAATTAAATCCGCGCGCGCCCCATTTTTCTATCACGGAGTCGATATATGACCAATCGAAAACGCCGTCCTCACGCTCTATATCGCCCCAGTCGAAGCGCAGATAGAGATGATTCATGCAGGGAAAATCGGCGAGCGCGTCGTTTTCGTCGCAGTCGGCGCGATATTCGCCGCGGGGAAAACCGTTGTCTATATAGTGCCAGTACCAACCCTTGTGCGGGTTTTTCAGGACTTTCGCATCGTCGGCAAAGAGCCGCAGGTCGACGAAATTTTCTATATCGCGCGGTGGGATATAGCGGCAGGGCTGTATTGCCGTGTTTGCAAGCGAGATGAAATATTCTTCATTTGGAAATTCGGGTTTCATGATTTATTCTCCTTTCGTTTCACCTGTGGGCACGCCGAGAAACTCTGCTGCGGCGCGGTTGAAATCCTGCGGGTTTTTCTCCGCGATGAAGTGATTTCCGCGGATTATTTTAAGCTCGCTTTTCGGTATGCTCTCGGCGATGAGCCGCGTGTGCGAGGCTTTTATCATATCGCGGCTTCCCGCGATGACGAGGGTTTTTGCCTTTATTTCCGACAGATCCTCTGAAGTAAAATTCGGTTCGTTTACCATAAGCGAGAGAAGCTCGGCATTTTTTACGGCGTCGGGATGTTTCTTTGCCGCACGCGATGCTATCTTATAGCCGATTTCTATCGGTATCTGATAAAAGCGTTTCACTCCGCGCGGATTCATGTTGGCACCGTTCAGGATGAGGCTTTCCACATATTCGGGATAAGCGAGCGCGAAGGCAATGGCGATATTTCCGCCGTCGGAAAAGCCGAGGATATGCGCCTTTTTTATGCCTTGCTCCTCCATGAAATCATACAGGTCGCGTGCAAACTGAGCTATGGTAAAGGGCGCATTTCCGCGCGGACTCCCGCCGTGTCCTCTCGTATCTGGCACTATCACGCGGAAATACCGGCAAAAATATTCCTTCTGAAAATGAAAATATTCGCCGCTTTCGCCGTTTCCGTGCAGGAGAATGAGCGGAAACCCCGCGCCGTCCTCGGTATAGTGAAGCTTAATATCCATTTACATCCTCCGTATGCTGACTTTATCTAATGATACCATCTTGCCGCGGCAAAGTCAAGATGCAAAAAGAAAACGGTCAATATTTGAAATCGGATTTGCAAATGTGCGTAAATAGAGGCAAAAGAAAGCCTTCCCCAGTGGGGGAAGGTGGCAGCCGCAGGCTGACGGATGAGGTGTTTTTAATGTAACAATATTTGTATTAAAAAATGTCTTGACTCCTCATCCACCGCTATCGCGGTCCCCCTTCTCCCGCAGGAGAAGGCAAAACAAAAATGCTTCTTTTGCTCATTCGAATGGCGTAAATTTTTTCGAAAAGGAGATTTATTCCACTGTCACGGATTTTGCGAGATTTCGCGGGTGATCCACATCGCAACCGCGCAGGATAGCTGTTTCATAAGCCAGAATCTGCGAGAAAACGACGGTGGCAAGCGGCGAGAAATATTCTGATATACCGGGAAGCATAAATATCTTCTCCCCATATGACGCGGGCTCCGGAAAATCCCTGCCGCATACGAGCACGGAATATCCGCCTCTTGCGCGAACCTCGCGGATATTGCCTGTCATCTTGTCATAGTATCTTTGCCCCGTGGCAAGAGCTATCACGGGCGTACCCTCCTCAACGAGCGAGAGCGTGCCGTGCTTCAGCTCGCCTGCGGCATATGATTCGCTGTGGATATACGATATCTCTTTCAGCTTGAGCGAGCATTCGTGCCCCGCGTGGTAATCGGGACCTCTGCCTATGAAATATATATCCTCATGCGTATATATGCTTTTGGCTATATCGCGGATTTCATCCCGCCTTGATATGATATCCGCTATCGCCTCGGGCGCGCCGTGCGCTATATCACGGCAGAATTTCCGCGCGAAATCCTCATCTGCCCTGCCGCGGACAAGCGCGAGCTTTATCGCTATCATGCAGAGCAGGGCAACCTGTGTCGTATAGCCTTTCGTCGTGGCTACGGCTATCTCGGGTCCCGCGCCGGTATACATGACATAGTCGGATTCGCGTGCCGCCGCACTGCCTACGGCATTGACTATCGAGGCGGTGACGAGCCCGTTTGCCTTTGCAAGGCGAAGCCCCGCGAGAGTATCCGCCGTCTCGCCCGATTGCGATATCGGCAGGGCGAGCGTTCTGCCAACCGTGGCTGGCGGGTCGTATCTGTATTCCGACGCGGTATTTACCGTGACGGGAATCCCCGCGAGCTTTTCTATCAGGCTCCTGCCGACAAAGCCCGCATGGGTTGCCGAGCCGCAACCGATTATCTGGATGCTGTCGATGCTTTTCCAGAGTTCGTCGCCGATGCCGTCCGCAGAGAAATCGGGAAGTCCCGCTTCGTTTATTCTGCGCATACATACGCGGCGCACTGCGTCCGGCTCTTCATGTATTTCCTTTAGCATGAAGTAGTCGTAGCCATCCTTTTTCGCCGCGCCTACATCGAGGTCAAAGTGCTCTGTTTTTGCCTTTTGCATCGTGCCGTCTCCGGAAACGGAATATATTCCCTCCGCCGTGGTGCAGAAAAGTTCGCCCTCCTCGGGTCGTACTATCTCTCTGCTGTGCGGCAGTATTGCGGGGATATCCGATGCCGTATAGCTGCCGTCCTCGGCGGTAGCGAGAATCAGAGGATTATCCTTGCGGATAGCCCATATTTTATCCGGAATATCGGAAAACATCACGGCTATCGCATATGAACCGCGCAGGAGCGAGCAGGCACTGTAGATAGCCTTCGCCGCGTCATGCGTCTTAACATACTCGCGGTCAATGAGATGGGCGATGCATTCCGTATCCGTTTCGCTTATGAAGCTGTAGCCGTTCTCTTCAAGTGCGCGGCGGATATCAAGGCAGTTGTCGATGATGCCGTTGTGAACCACCGTGACATGATGCGAGCTGTGCGGATGGGCATTTGCTTCCGTCGGCGCGCCGTGAGTTGCCCAGCGCGTATGACCGATACCGCTCTTTCCGCTGAGTCCCGCCACCGTTGCTTTCTCTTCCAGTTCGCTTACTCTGCCGCCGCATCTGACGGAAATTATGCTTCCGTCATCCGCTCTTATCGCGAGTCCCGCGGAATCATAGCCGCGGTATTCAAGCGCGTGCAGCCCCTCGATGATAATCTTTTCCGCGTCCTTTTTGCCGATATAACCAATTATTCCGCACATTGCCGATTTCCCTCCTTATCGGAATTTCTTCTTACCACTATCTCAGAGGACGATTTCACTATGCACCTGCAGGGGATGACGCCGCGCACCGATGTGAGCGGATAAACAGAACTTTCCCTGCCTATCACCGTGCCGGGATTGAGCACACTGCCGCAACCGATATCCGCGCCATCGCCGAGTATCGCGCCGAATTTGCGCAGTCCCGTTTCGTATATTTCATCGCCCTTGACGGCGACATTGCTTTTGTCGGATTTCAGATTTGAGCATATCGCGCCTGCACCCATGTGCGCACGGTTTCCGAGTACGGAATCGCCGACATAGTTGTAATGCGGCACCTGCACGCGCGAGAGCAGAATGCAGTTTTTCAGCTCGCTTGAATTGCCGATAACGCAGTTTTCGCCCGTTATAACATTGCCGCGGATATATGCGCCGACCCGCACCTCACATCCGTGTCCTATCACGGCGGGCGGCTCGATGACGGCACTCTCGTGTATCTTCACGCTCTTTCCGACAAGCACGCCCGGCTTTATCTCGGTAAAGCCATCGATACCCTCGGAGACGAGCTTTTTCGCAAGCTCCTTTATCTCGGGGAGCATTTGCCATGGGTACTCGTGTGCAGAGAAGAAATCGTGCAGATAAGGTACCTCGCAGGAGAAAAGCTCTGCGGTTTTCACGCATTTATTCACAGCAGTACCCCCTCTTGTGTATTGCCTCAAGAAGGCGCGCAGTGTATTTTTCGCAGAGCTCCTCGCTCTCGCATTCGAGCATAATGCGGACAACAGGCTCAGTCCCGCTTGCACGGAGAAGCGCTCTGCCGTTGCCGTTTATCTCTTTGTTTATCGCGTCAAATTCCGCCTTTACCTCCGGGTCGGAAAGCGTCTGCTCTTTGCTTGCCACGCGGATGCTCTTCACTGTCTGCGGATAGAGACGGACAGGCTCGGCAAGCTTGGAGAGCGGCAGTTTTCTGTCGCGCATTTCCTCTGTCAGCATTATCGCCGTCAATAGCCCGTCGCCTGTGGTGGCGTATTTCTGCAGTATGATATGTCCCGATTGCTCGCCGCCGAGCCTGTAGCCGTTTTTCTGCATACATTCGTAGACAAATCTGTCGCCTACGGCGGTCAGCTCATATTTTATGCCCGCGCTCTCAAATGCCTTGAAAAGCCCCGAATTTGACATCACCGTGGCGACTACCGTGTCGCCGTCGAGCGTGCCGCGCGATTTCAGGCGCGTGCCGAGTATGTAGAGTATGCAGTCGCCATCTATTATTCTGCCGTTTTCGTCTACGGCAATGCATCTGTCCGCATCGCCGTCGAAAGCAAAGCCGGCATCAAGGTGATTCTCGCGCACAAACTCAATCAGATTTTCGATATGCGTAGAGCCGCATCCGGCATTCACATTCAGTCCGTCGGGCGAGGCGCCGATGACATATGTCTTTGCGCCGAGCGCATCGAAAACAGCTTTGGCTATCATCCATGAGGCGCCGTTTGCGCAGTCAAGCCCTATGCGCAAATCCTTATATGAATGCGAGGCGACGGATATGAGATAGCCGACATATCTGTTTCTGCCCGCGACATAATCCACTATACTGCCCATGCCGTCGCGATGGGCAAAGGGGATATCGTCGCCGTCTATACCGAGCTTTTTTATATTGCCGTCGAGATACGCTTCGACAAATTCCGTGGTGGCGTCGTCCATCTTTTCGCCGTAGCGGTTTATCAGCTTTATGCCGTTGTCATAGTAGGGATTGTGCGAGGCTGTTATCATTATGCCGCAGTCAAATTCGTCCGTGCGCGTCACATAGGAAACGCTCGGCGTAGTCGTCACATGGAGCATATACGCGTCAGCGCCCGAGGAGGTGATTCCCGAGGCTATGGCGTATTCGAGCGTGTAGCTGGAGCGGCGCGTATCCTTGCCTATGAGTATGCGCGGGCGGTAATTCGGCATATGAAAGCCCGAGAGCGGGGAAGAGTAATACCAGCCGAGGAAGCGCCCTACCTTATATGCCTGATCCGATGTGAGCGTAACATTGGCTTCGCCGCGGAAGCCGTCGGTGCCGAAATATTTGTTTTTTGCGCCTGTTTCATTTATGGCGGATTTTTTACCTGCCACATCGCCGAAGAGCGAAACATCATCGCGCAGGAGCGCATCTGCCGTCACGCGGAAAAGCTTGCAGAGCGTGAGTACATTGTCTATCTGCGGGAGCGACTGATTTATCTCCCATTTCGATACAGACTGTCTGGAGACAGAAAGCTTCTCTGCGAGCTGCTCCTGCGAAATATGAGCGGCGGCACGCAGATTTGCTATTTTTTCGCCTATTGTCATCATTTTCCCTCTCTTTGATTTCAGCCACCACAAAAATGTGCACACCGCGCAAAATAAATAAAATAATAAAAACTCAATAACTGCTGACAAGAAAAATGCACTGTTTTCGCGGCGGCTGTTTATTTTTTGAATTGCGTAATAATATCATATACAATTTTTCCGGTATTTGCTACCAAGAGCGCATGGAACTTTTCGCAACCATAGGGTGCGAAAATGAAATTTCACAGCTTGTGAATTTTTTATTTTTGCAAAAATTATTTTGTACAGATATATTATAGCGTAAACCGCAGGAAAAGTCCATGATTTTTCGCCGCAAAGCGCACAAAAGTTGCGAAAAGCGTCGAAACGCATAAAAGGCGGAGCCTGCGGCTCCGCCTTTTATTGCATTATTCTTTGATTTTTATTTTCCTGCCCTTACTTTATCGGTGAGCGCATGGATTCTGTTTATGGGGTTGAGAAGCTCGGAAATCGAGCGGTCTCTGTTGAGCGAATCTATGATATAGGAAACATATTTGCACATATTTACTTCCGTATACCAGGGACGGTTGATGATTTCATCGGGGCGATAGTTGAGATTTGTGGTGAAAATTCTGTCTATCTTGCCTGCCTCGTATGCCGCGTCAAACTTTGCGCAGCCGTTGCAGAAGAGACCGAATGTAGAGAAAACAAATACTCTGCGCGCGCCCTTTTCCTTGAGCTGCTCGGCGATATCGAGCACGGATTCGCCGCTGGAAATCATATCGTCAACTATGATGATATCCTTGCCCTCAACGGAATTTCCGAGGAATTCGTGAGCCTCTATTGGGTTCATACCGTTGATGATGACCTTGTAGTTTCTGCGCTTGTAGAACATACCGAGTTCCACATTGAGCACGCTGGAGAAATACATCGCGCGGCTCATCGCGCCCTCATCGGGAGCGACAATCATCGTCGTTTGCGGGTCAAAGGTTATATCGGGATATTCTCTCGAGAGCGCCTTGAGCATCTGATAGGAGGAGCGGACATCGTCGAAGCCGTTTCTCGGGATGGCATTCTGCACTCTCGGGTCGTGCGCATCAAAGGTGATGATATTTGTCGCGCCCATGTATGCTATCTCCTGGAGAGCGACGGCGCAGTCGAGCGATTCTCTCGCTGTTCTTCTGTGCTGTCTGCCTTCATAGAGCATCGGCATGATTACGGATATGCGGCGCGCCTTGCCGCCGATGGCGCAGATGATACGCTTCAGATCCTGAAAATGGTCGTCCGGACTCATGGGAACCTGCATGCCGTACATATTGTACTTCACGCTGTAGTTGAACGGATCTACGAAAATATAGGTATCGTGACCTCGCATTGTTTCATGGATTATACCCTTTGCCTCGCCTGTGCCGAAGCGGGGGCAATCCGCATCGACGAGAAATGTCTCCCTTTCCTCGTCTTTTCTCCACTGCTTCAGATACCAATCTACATTGGAAAGAAATTTTTCCGTGCCTTTCATTCCAACAATGCTGAGTTCGCCGAAATATTCGCTGTTCATAAGTCCTACCGTACCCTTCCTTGATTTATAAATTTGTTTTCCTATACTTTGCAAAAACGAATTAAAGGTTGAAAGCTACCTCTATTTCCTTCACTTCCTCGTCGTTTATCTTTACGACCTCGCCGCCGATAGCGGCTGTTTCGACCAGCGATTTTGCGCTGTACTCCATAACCTCGAGTCTGTCGAAAGCGTTGAGAAGGGAAGTTCCTGCGGCGATAATGCAGTCATTTTCGATTATCACCACGGGGTTCTTTATCGAGATTTCCGCAGCAAGCATGTCGGGCTGCATGAAGGACGAGCCGAAAGGATACTTGCGCACGGTCTTGAGTGCTATATAGCTTTCCGGAATGAGTCTCGCATCAAATTCCGCATCAGTGACCGCAAAAGCCATGATGTGCGGCGGATGAGCGATGATTACGGATTTGATATCGGGGTCTCTCTCATAGAGCTTTGCATGGAGCAGAGCCGAACGGGAGGGCTTCTTGCCTGCCTCGCGCATACCGTTCTTTACATGAACAAGGTCTTCGGGCTCGAGATACTTTCTGTCCTTGGCATAAGGAGTGATGATGAAAGAGCCGTCGGAGAGCTTGCAGGAGAATGTACCCTGGTCGCTTGTGAAGAGCTGATTGCCGTAAGCGCGGTGGATAAGGTCGCACATCTCGCGGCGAACCTGTCTCTCCTCGCTGGAGTACTCTGTCTGGATGAACTCATCCATCTTCGGCATGGTTTTCTGTTTGTAAATCTGCATATACTTGTCGGAGATGCCGTGAACCTTGCGTCCGAGAGTGCTTGCGTTAATCTGGATTCTTGCGCAGTAGTCGAGCGTCTCAAAGCTCATGAAAGCGGAGAAGAGGCTCTTTGCGCCGATAACAACGCCGTGGTTTTCGAGCATAACGGTGTTTATGCCGCGCTCGAATTCAGCTGCGATATTGTCGCCCAGCGTCTTGCTTCCCGGGAGAGCGTACTTTGCCATGGAAACCTCGCCGCAGAGCATTTCCGCATTCGGAACGAGAGATGTATCGGGAATCTTACGCACTATGCTGAAGGCTACGAGTGCCGGCGGATGTGCATGAAGCACTGCACGCAGGTCGGGACGCTTCTTGTAGATGGCACAGTGGAAAGGATATTCCACAGAGGGGCGGTGAATACCGACTATAGTTCCGTCGGGCTTTATCTGCATGATATCCTCGCGGCGGAGGTTGCCCTTGTCTATGCCGCTGGGGCTTATCCAGACTGTGCCGTCGGAATCGCAGATTGAGAGGTTGCCGCCGGATGTCGTTGTCATACCGTAGTAATAAATACGGTTCATAATCATGACTATCTGGTCGGCAGGATGCAACATATCAAAATTCATTTTCCTGTCCTTTTCCCGGCGGCTCTGAAATTTTCCCTTGCGCTGCCGCCGAAGCGTATATATTTACTCTTTCGAGCGAGAATCAAACCGTAACGGTAACCTTTTTCAGCGTTTTTGAGGCGTCGGGGTCAATACCTCTTGTCTCTGCGAGCTTGCATGCAAAAAGCTGAAATACCACAGCCGCCGTAAATACATTCAGTGCGTCGGAAGCGATGCCCTCCTCCGAAACCGAGGGCACCTTCAGTACCGTCACCGTATCGTCGTCGCAGTATTTGTCGCTGTCGGTGACTACGATGATATCGGTGCCGAGAGCCTTGAGTCTGCCTATCATCATATCGGCATCGTCGATGACGGGACCGTCGAGCGCGATGACGAAAACAGGGTCTCCGGCATGAAGCTGAGCTATCGGACCGTGCTGGAAATCCGAGATGGCATAGCCGCGCATCTTTATATTATTCGTCTCGAGTATTTTGAGTGTGCCCTCGAGCGCTATCGGATAAGCAAAACCGCGACCGAGAGTTACGGCGGATGTCATGCCCGTATATTTTTTCGTGAGCACGGAGAGCGTCTCGGGCATATAGGTGAGAAGTTCGGCAACGGCGGAAGCGACTTTGGCAAGACCCGCTTTCAGCGCGGCGCTTCCTGAAACTTCGGCTGCGAGCAGAGCGAGCAACATCATCTGAGAGGTAAATGTCTTTGTGGCGGCAATGCTTGTTTCGTCTCCGGCATTGCAGAAGAGCGTATAGTCAACGCTTCCCGCGAGGTGCGAGCCCTCGACATTCGTAATACCCGCCGTGAGCGCACCGCTTTTCTTTGCGTCGGCAATGACGGAAACTACATCCTCTGCCGCGCCCGACTGCGATATGCCGATAACGAGCGAATCGCTGTAGTCGACAGAGGCGCCGTATTTCGAGATTACGGACGGCGTGGCAAGACCGCAGGGAATGCCTGCCGCGAGCGCAAAAAGATACTGCGCATATGTTGCCGCGTGGTCGCTTGTGCCTCTCGCCGCAAAGTAAATCTTGCGGATGTTTTTTTCTTTCATCGCAGAAGCGAGAGCCGCTATCGTACTGCCGTTTTTATCGGCAAGTCCGGCGAGAACAGAGGGCTGTTCTCTTATCTCTTTTTCAAGATTCATCATGATTTTTCACTCCTGATAATACGCCGTGGCGCATCTGTGCATATGCACACGGTAAAATTATATTCTTTCATTTACAGTATAATATTTATTATCCGCCATGTCAATGGGAAATCTGCACAAAATTGAAAAATACGACAGATTTTTTGTGTACTTTGTGTATTTTGGGACCGAATGTTTGTAAAAAGAGCCTAAAAATATTGCCGCCACGGGATTGTGACGGCAATATGCGTTTTCACGCTTTCGGATTATTTGATTCTTGCGCAGTTGAGTACGGCAAGCAGTGTCACGCCGACATCGGCGAGCACGGCAAGCTCCATTATCGGATTCCAGATGAGGCAGATAAGCATGATAAGCGCTTTTACGCCGAGAGAGAATATGATATTTCCGATGACTATCTTTCTCGTCTTTTTCGCTATTTTCACAGCCCTCGGAACATTTTCGATATCGTCGTTTACAATGACTATATCAGCCGCCTTTGCCGAGAGAGCCGCGCCGCCCTTGCCCATGGCAAAGCCGACATCGCTGCGTATGATAACGGGCGAATCGTTGAGTCCGTCGCCGACATAGGCAACGCTTCCTTTTTTGCTGTTATCTTCGTATATCTTCTCAAATCTGTCAAGCTTATCCTGTGGGAGGAGCTCTGCGGAATATTCCGTTATGCCGACCTTTTCGGCAAGGCGGCGGACAGCCGCGCTCTTGTCGCCGCTGAGTATCTCGAGATGAGAAGCGCCGAGCGAGCGAAGCTCGGATATGGCTTTCGCCGCATTTTCCTTGGGTGTATCGGAAAATGTGATAACGCCGATATACTTGCCGTCTGCCGCACCGTAGATGCAGGTTTCGGCTTCTTTTTCAAAGGTGATATCGGGATATTCCTCATGGAGATATCTTGCCGAGCCGAATATGGCGCGGACAATGCCGGAGGGCGTTTTCAACAAGGCTTCCGTGCCCTTGCCTGCCGTTTCGTGGCTTTCTTCGGCTTCGTAGCCAGCTGCACCCGCCATGTCGGAGCAGAATGCCGATGCGAGCGGATGGGAAGAACGGGAGAGCACGCCGAGCGCCACTCTGATAAATTCGTCGCGGTCGATCTGCGGCTTGATTTCTTCTGTCTTTATCTTTGCTTCGGTGAGTGTGCCTGTCTTGTCAAAAGCTATGGCGCATATCTTTGCGGCGCTGTCAACAGCCTCGCCGCCTTTATACATGATGCCTTCCTTGGCACCGACACCTATCGAGGTAAAATATGCAAGCGGGATAGAAAGCACAAGTGCGCAGGGGCAAGAAACAACGAGAATGGTGAGCGCTTTTTTCAGCCATTCGGCAATATTTCCGCTGATGGCGGCACCGAGTATAAAGATAACGAGCGCCAGACCCATCATCGCGGGAGTATATATCTTCGCAAAGCTGCGGATGAATTTTTCGTTCTTTGATTTGCGCTTGCCCGCTTCGGTGACGGCATCGGCAAGCTTGGAAGCGACACTCTCACCGTAGGGCTTTGTGACGGTCATCTCCACGGCACCGTCGATGCAGATGTAGCCCGAACTTACGGCGTCGCCTTCGCCTGCCCATACGGGAAGGCTTTCACCCGTGATACCCGATGTATCGAAGTTTGCGCCGCCCGAGGCTATAACGCCGTCAAGCGAAACCTTTTCGCCTGCGTGGAGCGATACGCGCGCACCCTCGGCGACATCGTCGGGGTCTTTTTCTACCCATTCGCCGTTTTCATAGACGCGGACAGTCTTTTCCGACATATCGAGCATGAGGGATATTTTCTTCTTGGAATTATCGAATGCGAGGTCGGAGAGATATTCGCCGAGCGAATAGAGGAACATAACAGCCGCCGCCTCGTAAAATTCACCGAGGCAGAGCGCGCCTATCGTGGCGACAGCCATAAGCGTATTTTCCGTAAAGAAGCTGCCGCGGATGAAATCCTTTATCATGTTTATGATGATCGGAATGCCGTAATATGCGTAAACGACAATGGAAGCGACTATCCATACGGCGGGATGCAGATTTTTCAGCATTATGCCATGCGCGAGGAGAAAGGCAAATATCATGATGACGCCGGCAACGGCAAAGATAATTATATCCTTTTTGCTGTGTTCCTCTTCTTCGCCGCCATCATCGCCGTGGCAGCAGCATCCGCCTATTTCGTAGCCGCCGTGCTCATGCTCGTCTTCATCATGGCAACAGCAACAGCCGCAACCGCTCTGGTGTTTGTGCTTATGGCTATGCTCATGCTCATGCTCGTGGTTATTGTCGTGACGATGCTCGTGCTCGTGCTCATCATGCCCGCAGGCATCACAGGAGCATTTCAGCTCTTTTTCTTCGTTTCCCATAATTATTTATCCTCCCTTATATGTGCAATGGCAAGCTCCAGAAGAAGCTTTACATGATCGTCCGCGAGAGAATAAGTTATATTCTGACCCGAGCGCGTCTGGCGTATTATATTTGAGCGGCGAAGCACCGCAAGCTGATGCGAAACAGCCGACTGGCTCATTTCCGCTTTTTCGGCGATGTGCTTCACACAATGTGCGCCCGAAAGAAGCACGAAAAGAATCTTTATCCGCGAGCTGTCCGAAAAAAGCTTATAGAAATCGGCAAGCTCGAAATATTCGTCCTCTGTCGAGTGCATTATGGTATCCTGAAACATAAGGGGAGCCTCCTTTTGTGAAGATATGAATATATGTTCATATGTTTTATACCACAATAGTCGGATTTTGTCAAGTGGTTTTTGAAAAAATCGAGAGATTTTTTGAAGTTTGCTTTCATCCGCGAAAATATGCCGGACAAAGCACACCTCAATTTTTGTATTTCTATAGACTTTTTCGGAAAAAAGTGATATTATATATACAATAATACAAAAATGACATAAAAACGGAGGACAAAGCTTTGCAAAAACGCAGAACTTCCTTTTATATTTACCTCGCGGTGCTTGCCGTGCTGACGCTTGCACTTTCCGCATACAGGAGCGTTGCGCTCATGCGCTCTGTTTCGGAATGTGATTCCGTGAAGGTCTTTTCCGAGGGCTTTTACACCTCGCATACCTTCTATAAAATCTCTATTCCCGTATTCGTCGTGATTTCGGCGCTTGCGTTGATTTTCGCAAAAGGGAAGAAAACCGTTACATTTTCTCCCGCCGAGGGAAAGGGCAGCAGAATAGCGGCGCTCATCTGCGGCATCGGCTTTGCGGTTTGCGGCGTGCTGATGCTTATCGGTCTTATTCCCGAGTTGAGCGCGGGCGGCTTCGGTCTCTTTAATTTCGCGCGGCTTGTATGCGCGCTTCTGACTATTACCTGTGCGATATATTTTATAAATGTATATGCGGGCTTTCTCAGGGAGGGGAAAATATGGATTTTCGCTCTTTCGCTCCCCGTCTGGGCAACGCTCATGATAGTGACGGAATATTTCGATACCTATTTTGCCTTCAATAATCCGCTCCGCGTCTCGGGAAATGTTGCATTTGCCGCCGTGATACTCTTCATGCTTTTTGAGGCGAGGGCAAATCTCGCTTATCCCTGCGGCAGATTTTACATGGCGATACTTGCCGCTCTGCCCTGCATGGTGGCTCTCCATATCATTCCGATACTCGCCGCTCTGCCCGGTATACTCGGCTGCGGACTTGAATTTTTCTCCTTTGAACTGCTTTCGGATATCGTATTCCTGCCGATTCTGGCTTATATGGCGGCAAGGAGCATTTCCTCTCTCTTGAAAATAGCCGAAAAATAATCCGTAAAAATTTTAAAAAACCTATTGACAAATCGCTTTTTTGCCTATATAATAACTGCATAATACAGCAAGGGCGCTGTGGCATATGCCATAGCGCCCCTTTTTTTTAAAATTTTTCACTCTAAGGAGAATATTATCATGAAGGTTTCTGAAGTTTACGGTTCTATGGTTTTCGGAGACAGTGCCATGCGCGAGCGACTTCCGAAGGAGGTCTACAAGCGTCTGCGTAAAACGATAGACGACGGAAAAAGTCTCGATCCCGAGATTGCGGGAGTTGTGGCAAATGCAATGAAAGACTGGGCGATATCGCTCGGCGCTACACATTTCACACATTGGTTCCAGCCGATGACAGGCGTCACGGCAGAGAAGCATGACAGCTTCATTTCGCTTTCGCCCTCGGGCATAATAATGGAATTTTCGGGCAAGGAGCTTATCAAAGGCGAATCTGATGCTTCCAGTTTCCCGAACGGCGGTATCCGCGCCACATTTGAGGCGAGAGGCTATACGGCATGGGACGCGACTTCATATGCCTTTGTAAAGGATAAAACACTCTATATTCCTACGGCGTTCTGTTCATACGGCGGCGAGGCGCTCGATAAGAAAACTCCGCTCCTGCGTTCTATGGAAACGATAAACAAGCACGCGATGCGCATAATGAAGCTCTTCGGAAACGAGGATGTGAAACGCGTTTATACGACAGTCGGCGCAGAGCAGGAATATTTCCTTATAGATAAGGCACTCTTTGACGCGAGAAAGGATCTTTCTTTCACAGGGCGCACGCTTTTCGGCGCGAAGCCGCCGAAAGGACAGGAGATGGAGGATCATTACTACGGTTGCATCAAGCCGCGCGTAAAGGAATTTATGGATGAGCTTGATGAGGAGCTCTGGAAGCTCGGTATCCCCGCAAAGACCGAGCATAACGAGGTCGCACCCTCTCAGCATGAGGTTGCCGTCGTCTATACCACGACAAACACCGCGACGGACAACAACCAGCTCATGATGGAGATGATGAAAAAAATTGCTCCCAAGCACGGACTTGCCTGCCTGCTCCATGAGAAGCCTTTCGCGGGTGTAAACGGAAGCGGCAAGCACAATAACTGGTCTATCGCCACAGATACTGGCGTCAATCTGCTCGAGCCGGGCGAAACACCTTATGAAAACGCGCAGTTCCTGCTTTTCCTCTGCGCCGTTATCCGCGCTGTCGACAAGCATCAGGATCTGCTCCGCATCAGCGTTTCAAGCGCGGGAAATGACCACCGTCTCGGTGCAAACGAGGCTCCTCCCGCAGTTATTTCCATGTTCCTCGGCGATGAGCTGACAGCTGTTCTCGAGGCTGTAAAGACAGATGCCGGCTACTCCAAAAAGGAAGCCGACATCATGCGCATCGGCGTACATACCCTGCCGAAATTCCCACGCGATATGACAGACAGAAACCGCACCTCGCCTTTTGCTTTCACCGGAAATAAGTTTGAATTCCGTATGCCGGGCTCTTCGCTTTCCATAGCCGATGTGAATACCGTACTCAATACGATAGTAGCCGAGTCGCTTGATGATTTTGCAACGGCGCTCGAAAATACGGATGATTTTGAGGGATTGCTCCATACGCTCATTCAGGATACGATAAAAGAGCACGGCAATATCATTTTCAACGGCAACAACTATTCCGCCGACTGGCTTGAGGAAGCAAAGCGCCGCGGACTGCTCAATCTGCCGTCCACGCCCGATGCGCTGAAATATTTTGTTTCCGATATGAATAAGGCTCTCTTCGAGAAATATCGCGTCCTCTCGGGAACAGAGCTTGTAGCCCGCCATGAGATACTGCTCGAAAATTACTGCAAGACGATAAATATCGAAGCACTGACAATGCTTGAAATGGTGAAGAAAGATATCATCCCCGCGATAAGCGAATATACGGGTTCGCTCGCTTCATCCGCGCTTGCAAAGAGAAGCGCCTGCGAGGGCATCTCGACGGAAGCAGAGGAGAGCATTATCCGCAAGCTCGGCGCACTGCTCAATTCCGTTTACAGCAAGACCGAGGCTCTTTCCGCTGCCACTATCGAGATGAAAACCGCGGCAGGCACAGAGGAAGCCGCAGACTTTGCGAGAAGCACCGTATTTGTGGCAATGCAGGAGTTGCGTGCCGTCGTTGATGAGGCGGAAACATTCGTTGGCTCCGAATACTGGCCTCTTCCCACATACAGCGAGATGCTTTTCAGCGTCTGATAACGGAACAATTTATCGATATCCACCCGTCTCGGGTGGATATTTGATATTTGCCGTAATTCTGTGCGCTTATTTCGGTCGAAAGATTGCGGTTTGCGCCTCTTTTTGCCGAAAGTATTGACAGCGCAGAAAAAACATGGTAAACTTAATAAAAAGATTTAAGAAGCATGAGGGGGATATATTATGAAAAGAAGCGTCAAGACAGTGATTTCACTGCTACTTCTTTTGTCATGCATCGCAGTATTTGCTTCCTGCGGGATTATTCAGACATATGAAAATATTACCGTGCAGGGTGAGATTTATTCTTTCGGCAAGCAGACTATTATTTTGAACAGCATTCTGCCCGAGGGCGGTGTCGCCGCCAAATTCAAGGAGAGCATTTCCGCTTCGGATATAAAGCTTTCCGATGCACTCGAGGGAAAGAATATCGACAAGGTGACTTTCATTGATGAATACAATCTCGAACTGGAGCTTTCCGGAAATACAAAATCAACAGGAGGAGATGGTGCCGTCGGTACTCTCACCGTGCTTGCGGGCGGACTGGAAAGTAAGGGAAAATCCACCTGCCATGTAAAGCTGAACGGACCGACTATAGTGACGGAATCCGCATATTCAAACAGCTTTACGGCGCGCGATCTCACGCTCTATAATGTTTCATCCACCATCTCGCTTCCGATGGGAGAATTTACGGATAAAGCCGATGCCGAGCATATACGCCTTGCCGACCCGAATCTCGGCAGACTGGAAATAAAGCTGGAAAACGGCAAGCTGACTCTCAGCATCATAAATTGCCTTTCGGCAGAGCCCTCTGTCATCTTTGCTCCCGAGACGACGACTATGGGAATAGAATTTTCCATATGTATCGGTGTATACGATGTGTATTCTTATTAAATAAAGAGGAATAAAAAAATTGCCGGCTATGCCGGCAATTTTTTTCAAACTATATGATTATCACCTGTCAAAAGGGGGGATATGACCGGTGAAATGGTTTGCATATCACAAGGCGCCACGGTAGAATCCGCCGCTAAAAGAGAAACAAAGCGACGATAGGTGCGCTCCATGTTACACTTATATTATAACGCATTTCTTTTCGTATGTCAACCATACAATTTGGCTATAAATTCTACTATTTGGCTACTTTTTGCTCCTTTTTCGGCAAAAAAGCCGCTTTTTTTAGGAAAAACGAAAAATTTTTCTTATTTTTTAATCCATGAAAGCGAGAAATTTCTGCGGTTTTTTCAGAAATTTACGCCCGAAAGCGCCGACTACTCGGAGCATGAGAAATTCTCTTGAGCCCTCGGGACGCTCCAACTTGTAAAAGGTCATATTCCGGTCTTTGCCTATCATGACATCGTTTTTGCGGAGCATCGTATGTTTTGCCATGAATTCGAGACAGTTTGTCACATCTTCTATATCATATCCGAGCGTCTCCGCGATATAATTTGCGCTCAGCGTTTCGGTATAGCTCTCATAAATCAATTCGAGCACGCGGCGGTTTTTCTTATCGCCGAGAAAATCGAATATCTCATCGTTGTCATCGTCGAAAATTTTCTTGTTCACATCGCCGAGCGCGATAAATCCCGTATCCATGGAAACATAAAATCCGATTATGCCCGGCTTTGCGATGCCCTCTTCGTATTCGGGATTCTTTTTCATTTCGTCTATGATTATATCGAGCTTGGCTTTTCTGCTGTCGGGTGTGGTGTCTATCGCATACCCGGGCATGGCAAAGCGTATCCTGCTCATCATCAGCTCCGCCATTTCGTTATAGTAGCGGCTCAGCTGATGATTTGTATCTATTGTATTGCCGAGATTGAAAAGCTCGTCGGCAGATATATGAAGAGCAGCCGCTATCTGCGGGACTGTGGTGACATCGGGATAAGATGCGCCGCGCTCCCATTTTGAAACGGTCTGCACGGAAACGCCCAGTATATCGGCAAGCTCCTTTTGCGTATATCCGCATTTATTTCTATAGGTATATATGTTTGCAGCAATATCAGCCATTAACTTTATCTCCAAAAGATTATTTTTGGTACCGATATCATTTTACCATCGTTTTTCCGGTATGTCAACTATACCATTTGGCTACAAATTCTCCAATTTGGAGATTTTTTGGGGTATTTACGGCAAAAATGCGGCTTTTTTGTGAAGCCGCATCTCAGTTTGCTGAAAAATTTGCTTTCTCGATAGTGAGAAAATACATAAAGATATCTTTTTTGTCGTACTTTTCTGTGAAGAAAAGTACCAAAAGTCAGCAAGGAGGACTCGCGGCGTCCTCCTTGCAAACCTCGGGCGGCGTGCACGAGTTAGCCGCAAGAATCAGTGCGTGGCGAGTGCGTGCTGCAAACGGCAAAGCGAAAGTTGGCAGTATCGCGCTCTCCGCAACCTCAGCCATACCACGCGTGCGAACATATCACACGAGGAAGCCGAGCAGATTCGTGCACGCAAGCCTGCACGCCCGCTGAAAAAAGAGGGGGCGCGGGCGTTGTCTGGTTTGTGCGCGAACGAAACGGAGAATATATTTTTTATTTTGTCTGTTAGTGTACTTGGCTTTATCTTGTAGGGGTCGGCGTTACCCTGTCTCGGCGACGCCGACACACACGCTCCGCGTATGTGTCAATTCCCTCGACGACCCGAAAGAAACATAAAGATACTTTTCCACAAATATTCAAAAAACCGTTGACAAACGCACATTCTTTTGCTATAATAATAAAGCATTCGCTGATATGGCTCAGCAGGTAGAGCACATCCTTGGTAAGGATGAGGTCACCGGTTCGAATCCGGTTATCAGCTCCAGCAAAAAACACCTACGAAAGGCAAATTCTCATAAGGATGTTTTTATGCATCCATCTAAATCTGCCGATTGAGAGTGCAAACAAAAACATGCAGAGTTCATTTCTGAATTCTGCATGTTTTTGTTTGCACTTTTTCGTCCTTGAAAAACGGTCGAAAAAATGGTATAATTAATTCAGAAAGAATAATCACTACGGAGGACTTGCCATGCCATACGACAAAGAGACGCGGGATGCGCTTCAGGCATATTATGAAACGCATGATTTTACCGGAAACATCCCTGCCTTTGATGACAAAAAATATACGCCCGCACAACTGCAGATTTATGCCAAGGCGAAAAAATTCTTTGCGCAGTCATGGCTGAAGCTCCTTCCCGAAACGGGCAACAAGCGCTCGATGAGAAATTTCTCGAAAAACTATCCGCTGAACTGTCTGAAAGAAGGCGACGCGGCGTACATTGCGGATATGGTTGCCGAAATTATGGGCGATGAGAAACAATTCAAAGCCTCCATCGACAAATTCTTTTCCGACCTGCAGGAGCCGCTCGAAGCCGGATTCTAAGCCTGTGCAAGGGCGCACGGAAAGACACCGGAGGAATTGACCGACGAAGAAATCGAAGATGTTGTGGACAAACTTGCCGGGCTTTTCATAGAAGAGATGATCAACGCACTGATGACGGCACAGAAAACACCGGAAATCTTTGCGGCGCTCCATAAGGGGGATACAAAGCTCACGGCGCACGAGGATTTCAACGATTCCGTGTGTGAAAATCACGACAAAATCAATTTTTTGAAAAGATGGACACATTCCGACACACAGCTTGGTGCGGCATTGTCGCTTGAAGAAGTGATGGAAAGCGACAGAGATGCCGTTGAAAATGCCGCTGATTTCTTTTCTCCCGTCGAAAGCACGGAAAAAGCCTATATGGAACTGCGAAACGGATTCCTTGCCACGCTGTCGGAGGATGACCGTGCGATTTTCATCATGCGGGAAAACGGTAAAACGCAGAAGGAAATTGCGGAGGCGCTCGGCTATAAAACGCACAGCGCCGTGACCAAACGCCTGCAAGCTATGCGGGAGCAGCTTGAAATGTATATAAAAGAACAAGGATAAGCACATAGTCATATACAGCCCCAAGACTTTTTACTGTCCGGGGGCTGTTTTCTGTTTGCAGTCTATCAGCAACGTTACCGCGCATAAAAACGAGGGAATCGATATTAAGGTTCGTTCTTTATAAAATCTTAACACTATTCGTAAAAAATCTAATGCCATCTTTACGGGAAATGTGATAATATAATGCCGATAAATGAAATCGAGGTTTTTGCATGGAAATACTGAAAAGAAAACTATCTTCGTTTCAAATAATACTGCTGGGGTTTGCAGGGGTCATATTACTCGGTGCATTGCTATTAACTCTGCCGATTTCTTCAAAATCGCATGAATGGACTTCTTTTATAGATGCGCTTTTCACTTCAACATCTGCCGTGTGCGTAACGGGACTTATTGTGTTCGATACCGCAACGCACTGGACGATATTCGGGCAAATCATTATATTGTTGCTAATTCAAATCGGCGGTATGGGCGTTGTAACAATTGCAGTTTCACTTGCTGTTGCCTCCGGTAAAAAAATCGGGCTGTTCAGCCGCGAAACAATGAAAAACGCAATTTCCGCGCCGAACGTGAGCGGAATCGTTCGATTGACCGGATTTATAATCAAGGGGATCTTTTTGATTGAAATGATCGGGGCACTGATTATGCTCCCTGTGTTTTGCAAGGATTACGGCGCAGAAGGTATATGGATGGCTGTTTTTCACGCCGTGTCTGCATTTTGCAATGCCGGATTCGATATTATGGGAACCAAAAGCGGCGAATTTACTTCTCTGACTTACTACTCCGCACAACCGGTTATCAATATTACGATTATGCTGTTAATCATTATCGGTGGTATCGGTTTCCTTGTATGGGAAGACATTTGCAAACACAAGTGGCGAATAAGAGAATATCGCACGCAGAGCAAACTTGTTTTGATTGTTACGGCTGTGCTGATTGTTTTACCCGCTGTTTATTTCTTCTTTTTTGAATGTGGCGATTTACCTGTAGGAGAGCGCATACTTGCGTCTTTATTTCAATCCGTAACGCCAAGAACGGCAGGCTTTAACACGATAAATCTTACCGTCATCAGTGATACGGGATTATACCTGATGATTATTCTTATGTTGATAGGCGGTTCACCGGGGTCAACCGCAGGCGGTATGAAAACGACAACGATAGCGGTTCTGTTTTCTTCTGCTTTTTCCGTTTTCCGAAAAAAAGACAACGCCGAAGTTATGAAACGTCGGATTGATGATGAAACCGTAAAAACAGCTTCGGCAGTATTTTTGATGTACATAACTCTGTTTTTGGTTGGCGGAATGGCTATCAGTACGATTGAAAATTTGCCTATCACATCATGTCTTTACGAAACAGCCTCCGCCGTAGGTACGGTAGGACTGACACTCGGCATTACTCCGACACTCGGAAGTGCTTCTAAAATGATTCTGATTATGTCCATGTTCTTCGGTCGGGTGGGCGGATTAACGCTGATCTATGCCGCTTTCGGAGCAAATAAAAAGCAAGTAGCAAAACTTCCGGCGGATACAATTGCCGTCGGCTGAGCTGAGGAGGATATTTATATGAAAACAAAATCTGTTTTATTGATAGGTCTCGGACGTTTCGGGAAATACATAGCAATGAAATTGCACGAATTGGGACATGAGATCATGGCAGTAGACGAAAATGAGGAAAGAATTAACGATGCTATGCCATATGTGACTAACGGACAAATCGGCGACAGCACAAACGAAGCGTTGCTGAAATCTCTCGGTATAAAAAATTATGATGTTTGTATCGTAACAATCGGAGGGAATTTCCAGAGTTCGCTTGAAACGACCTGCTTATTAAAGGAATTGGGCGCGCAAAAGGTTGTGTCTCGTGCCGAACAGGACGTACAGGCGAAATTTCTTCTGCGTAACGGCGCGGACGAAATTATCTACCCTGAAAAGCAACTTGCCACATGGGCTGCAATCCGATATACATCCGACCATATTCTCGATTATATAGAACTCGGTGATTCCTGTTCGATTTTTGAAGTGTCCGTTCCGCGGGCATGGGTGGGGAAATCAATTGCAGAGATAGATATTCGCAGAAAATACAATGTAAATATCATCGCCACAAAGAAAAACGGAAAAATCAATGCGGTTGTTACCGCCGACACAGTCCTTTCCGGAGAGGAAACGCTTTTGGTGTTCGGAGATTATAAGGCATTGCGAAAGTGTTTTGATATTTAACCGCCTTAAAAGAAGGTGACCTTATGAAAGATGTGATTGTTATTATCGCAGTAACAGCAGTTATAGTTTTCGGCTTTTTCATTATGAAAAGGCTCGATGCTTTCTTGGAGGAAAACAGGAAAGCAATTGAAAAAGAAAATCAAAAGAAAGAAATTCCTTTGATGTTTCTTGATGCCGAAAACAATGAAAAAGCCATATCGGATATCGAACTATTCAGACAAAAGCACCGTGACGTCAGAATCGTCGTTTACGATGAATCCGAAGTTGACCTGACCGAAACCATAAAAAGCTACTTGAACGATTTTACATATTTTTGAAAATTTTCTTTTACACTGCATAAAAAGCCATTCCGAGTCCGGCAGAAAGAAGTATTAAAAAAATCGGAGAGGCAGCCTTTTTTCTGACTTTTTTGAAAATAATCGCAAAAATCGCAATAATAACAAATATAATAATACCCTTTACATCAAGAGCGAGAGAATTACCTGCGTTTTCAAATCCGAAAAGGACGCCAATCAGCATTGTAAACGCCGTCGCAAGGATCAAACCGATTACGCACGGACGTATGCCGCTTAAAAACGCCTGAACGCCCTGATATTTCAAAAAACTGCGTATAAGCGAGGCAATGATTAAAATAACGATAAAAGACGGTAAAACGACGCCGAGCGTAGCAAGAAACGAACCGAGAATTCCTCCCTGTGCAGAACCTATAAATGTTGCCATATTGACAGCGATTGGTCCGGGAGTTGATTCCGAAACGGCAATCATATCGAGCAACTGTTTTTCTGTGAGCCAGCCGTGAGTTAGAACCTTCTCCCGAATCAGCGAAATCATACCATATCCGCCGCCGAAAGAAACAGCGCCGATTTGAAGAAACGTTAAAAATAGTTCAAGGTATATCATTTTTTATTTCTCCTTGCATGAATCAAATGTATCATATAGACAAAAAGCCCAATAAATCCGCTTATTACAATATAAAATATGCTCGAAAAATTAACGGAAAATACTGAAAATGAAATCATACACGCAAGAGTGGCCGTAAGAATAACAATGTTGAATATGTTTTTTTGCATATCATTCAACATTTTTAAACCGGCGGACATTATAAGATATATTACGCACACCTGTATTCCGCGAAAGGCATAAGAAACCAACATCAAGGATAGGAAAGAATCAAAGAAAAGAGAGATAAAAAATATAATAACGAAAGACGGAATACAGACCGCTACCGTGGCGAAAAATGCTCCCCAAAAGCCGAGAAGCTTATACCCGATATATGTGGCGGAGTTAATGGCCACAGGTCCGGGCGTAGATTCGGCGATCGCAACCATATCGATGAATTCGTCTTTTTTCATCCATTTCTTTTTGGAAATAAATTCGTTTTCAAGCAATGCGATCATTGCATAACCGCCACCGAAGGTAAACAGTCCTATTTTCAGCATAGTAAAGAAAAGATTAAGATATTTTTTCATGGTGGACCTCCTTGTTTGAGAAAAACTTCATAATAAAAACGGATGCGATGCCGGTGATAACCATTGCTACCGACCAAAACTGCGATGGCGAAATGCCATAAAGAAACGTTCCTCTGTCATCACCACGCAAAAGTTCGATGAAAAATCTGAATATGCCATAAGATATAAGATAAAAGCTCACATTGTATCTGAAACTTTTTTGCAAAACAAGATAAAAGCAGATTGTAAACATGATAAGCAGAAATACTGCTTCAAACAGTTGCGTTGGATACACTTTGCTCGATAAATTCGGAAATTTTACACCCCAAAAACCGTTCGTTTCCTTTCCGTAACAACATCCGGCAAAGAAGCATCCGACACGACCAAAAGCATGAGCGATCAAAATACAACAAGGCAGAATAGAGAGAACCTGATAAAGTCGCATATTGAATTTTTTGCGAAATATAAAATAAACACATATAAAGCAAGCGGCGCCTCCGATGAGACCGCCTAAAAAGGTTATTCCGTCTCCAAAATGAAATCCTGCGTTCGGATTTTTGATATAATTGTAAATTGCCTGAAACAATGCCGCCGAAACAAAGCCGACCGCAATCGACACAATTCCGTCATAAAAAAGAAAATCGGCAAATTTTTTATCTATGTTTTTCTTTTTCAAAAGATAAGTAAGCACTACAAACGCGAATAGAATTCCGACAGCAACCATTATGCCATACATGTGAATATTTAAAAAAACAGGATTTGGTAACATAGCAACCCCTCCTTGATTTTTTATATTATATCACTTGACTTGTCATAAGTAAAATAGTATAATCTAATATAGTTTATATTCATTCTGATATGAGGTGACGCTATGACAATACGCCATTTGAAAATTTTTATCTGCGTATGTGAATGCGGTGGAATCACAAAAGCCGCCGAAGCCATGCATATGGCTCAGCCCACGGTAAGCACAACAATATCTGAACTTGAAAAATATTATAATGTTTTGCTTTTTGACAGAATCAATCAAAGACTTGTGCTGACACCTACGGGAAAAGAATTGCTTGTCAAAGCGAAAAATGTTCTTGCCGGATTTGATGATTTTGAAACTGCCGCAAACTTTGGCGGACAAAATCCGTATATTAGTATCGGCTCATCTCTTACGCTCGGGAAAACGGTTTTGCCGAGATATATTTCCCTGATAAAAGAGAGATTACCGAATCTAAAACCTTCTTTTTTTATTGATAGAACCGCTGCAATCGAAGAAAAAATAGAATGCGGAGCTATAGACTTCGGAATCGTTGAAGGAATTGTACGCTCTCCCTATCTGAAAATCACTCCTATCGGCGGAGACCGTTTGATTGCCGTTTGTTCTCCAAGCGATATGAAGAAGTCTGTTTGTTTGGCAGAACTTATCAAATATCCTTTATTGCTATGTGAAATCGGAAGTGCATCACGAGATTTGCTTTCTAAAAATCTTGCCGAAAGGCATTTATCCGTGAAACCCTTTGCGGAATCTGTCAGCAACGAAGCACTTGTTTCGCTTGCCAAAGACGGGCATGGTATAGCGGTATTACCGGAAGGAATCGTAAAAGATGCAATTAAGCAAGGCTCGCTTTGCGAACTGACAATTTCCGATACCGTTTTGATGAGAACGCATTATATCGTGACTCATAAAAACAAGCGCTTTAATTCTTTGTGTCAAGCCGCATTTCATTTGCTTTCTGAGCAAGTTACATCGTGTTGCTAATCAATTTTCGGGAGGTCAATTGATATGGATGAAAAAATAATCAATCCTACTAAAAAAGAACACATTCTGGTCTGTCTGTCATCTGCACCTTCCAACACAAAAATCATTCAGACTGCGGCAGCCATGGCAAGGGCGTTTCACGCGTCCTTTTCGGCATTATATGTAAAAACTCCCGCTTCAGAATATATGGAGGCGGAAGACAAGAATCGCTTGCTCACTAACATTCATTTTGCTGAAAAGTGCGGCGCGACAATCGTTACAGCGTGCGGAGATGATGTGCCTTTTCAAATTGCCGAGTATGCGCGGCTTTCGGGTATCACGAAAATAGTGATTGGCAGAAGTGTTGTCGGTAAGCGACGCTTCATCGGTAAACCGACCTTGACGGAAAAGCTGATATCGCATGCTCCTAATGTCGATATTCATATTATTCCGGACAGCGATGCCGTTATAGCCAAAGGGAAGAAGACGCTGTTTGAAAAGCCGCATTTTGCAAAACTCCTGAAAGGCTTGGCGGTTTCGGCAATTTTACTATCGTTTTCAACTCTGCTCGGTTTCCTTTTTTCATCCCTTGGCTTTACGGAGGCAAACATCATTACATTCTATATGCTCGGCGTTTTGATTACAGCTATCCTGACGGAAAGCAAAACCTGCTGGGTAATATCATCTGTTGCGAGCGTATTGGTTTTCAATTTCTTATTTACAGAGCCGAGGTTTACATTCCGGGCTTACGGAAGCGGTTATCCGGTGACATTTATTATCATGCTTGCGGCGTCCCTTATAATAGGCGGCGCTGCCGAAAAGCTGAAAAAGCGGGAGCGACAGGCTTCACAAACCGCATACAGAACAAAAATACTTTTCGATTCAAATCAATTGATTCAAAAGGCATCCGATGAGCAGGAAGTATTTCAGGTTACAGCCGATCATTTGAGAAAGCTGTTGAGTCGAAATGTAATTATATTTAATGAGAGCGCGGAAAAAATATGCGATTCATTTACAGATACAAAAGACCGTCCGTCAAAGGATTACAGGCAAATTGTCCGGTGGTTGATAAATAATAACCGAAAAGCCGGAAAAGGAACGGGAATTTATTCCGACAGCAGTTATGTTTTTCTGCCGATATGCAAAAACGAAAAGAATTATGGGGCAGTCGGCATTTTTGTCGGAAATAATCCGATCGATTCTTTTGACGAAAGTATTGTGGTTTCCGTTATCGGCGAATGTGCAATTGCCGTTGACGGAATCGTAAACGCCAAAGAACGAGAGCGCACCGCGGTTTTGGCAAAGAATGAACAGCTGCGCGCAAATCTGCTTCGCTCCATATCACATGATCTGCGAACACCGCTCACATCCATTTCGGGAAATGCAAGTAACCTTATTTCAAACGGAAATGCTTTTGACGATGCTACCAAAATGCAGATTTATGAGGATATTTACAGTGACTCTCTTTGGCTCATCAATCTTGTTGAAAATCTGCTTGCGGTGACACGCCTCGAAGAAGGCAGAATGAATATAAATCTAACGACCGAGCTTGTCCGTGATGTAATAGACGAGTCGCTGAAACATATTTATAAAAAAAGCGACGAGCAAAAGATAAGCGTAATACAGCAGGATGACTTGCTCCTTGCAAAAATGGACGCTCGGCTTATTGTGCAGGTTTTAATCAATCTTCTTGACAATGCTATCAAATATACACCGTCCGATTCGCAAATTACGATTACTGCAAAAGAAGACGGTAATATGATTTCCGTAAGCGTATCGGATAACGGAAACGGCATTGCGGACGAACAAAAATCACGCGTTTTTGATATGTTTTATACCGGCACAAACAAAATTGCCGACAGTCGTCGCAGCATCGGATTAGGTCTTTCGTTATGCAAATCTATCATAAATGCGCATGGCGGAGAAATAACGATAACGGACAACAATCCGCACGGCGCGGTATTTACCTTTACATTGCCCATCGGGGAGGTGGAAATTCATGAGTAACTTATTGGTTTTGGTGGTTGAGGACGACGCACCTGTTCGCAACCTCATCAGCACGACACTGAAAACACGCGGTTACGAATATTTGATTGCGCAAAACGGCGAAAGTGCTATTATGGAGGCATCCTCACATAATCCGGATGTTGTTTTGCTTGATTTGGGACTGCCGGATATCGACGGCGTGGATGTTATCAAAAAAATACGCACATGGTCGGAAATGCCGATTATCGTAATCAGCGCCCGCTCCGAAGATAAAGATAAAATCGACGCTTTGGACGCCGGAGCGGACGATTACCTGACAAAGCCTTTTTCCGTAGAGGAACTGCTTGCAAGACTTCGTGTTATGGGCAGAAGGCTTTCGTCTATGCAGTCTTCAGGAAAATCCGACTCGCTTTTTGTAAACGGAGATCTGAAAATAGATTATGCCGCAGGGTGCGCCTACCTTGGCGGTGAAGAGCTTCACCTTACACCCATCGAATATAAACTGCTGTGTTTGCTGTCCAAGAATGTCGGGAAAGTGCTTACTCACACTTTCATTACGCAAAAAATATGGGGCGCAGCGTGGGAAAGTAATGTAGCGTCTCTACGCGTATTTATGGCTACATTGCGCAAAAAAATCGAACCGTCCCCCGATTCGCCGCAGTATATACAAACTCATGTTGGTATTGGGTACAGAATGGCGAAGTTGGATAATTGAAATCACGATGACATAAATAAGAAAGCACAAATAGGTACTTTCACAGCCACCCGACCGAAAAAGTCGGGTGGCTTTTTCTGTGTCAAAAAATAATTTCAAAAAAATGTTTGCTGTCAGGAACATTTTGCGTTTCTGACCTTGGGGTATCAATGGAGGAGCATTACAATATGCTTGTCCCGCCACAATTGCGGTGACAATTGAATACTCCTGCCCCGGGAGGATACGGGATACGGAACTTGCCAAGACAGCGAGGGTGGCGCCTCGTGCCGAGGAGGAAGGCGTGAGATCACGCTCCGGAAGGATCGGTGAGCGAGTCGGCAGTATCCCGAAATACGCGGTCAAGCGAGCGTAGGAACATACCGGAAGCAGGCAGATCGGAGGAGCCGGGGCTGTGCAAACTTCCTCTTGCACGAGCTCTGCAACTCCGGTCGGTGCGGCGGCAACACCGGAATTCTTTTGAGGTGCCGCACTTCAGATTTTTGATCCGTGCCGATTCGGTGCGGGTCTTTTTCTTTTACCTTGTAATTATAAAAACTGCTCCCATATGCGGAGCGAAAGGAGATGATCATCATGCAGAATATAGCAGGTAACACCGCCGAATTCGCCTCGTGTGGCGAGGATAACATTCATGCGGGACTTTGTCCCGCCAATAAACAAAACCGCACACAAGCGCTTGTGTGCGAAAATCATGAAAGGAGCATAACGCTTGAAACTACGCAACCGACAGAGAGTGCCTCAAGTGACCCAAGTGCCTCAATTTCTTTTGCCCTCATATCTTCCGTCCCTTGCGACCCTTGCGTCCCTGCATGAGGCAAAGTTATGACGACTTATCTCGTTACAACCTTAAGCATGGACTTTAGTGTTCACCCCGCGGATCGGGTGCAGGCACTGCCTGCAGATTATTGCGAGTTTCGCCTTTGTATGACGCCAGCCGATTACGGCGGCGTCAAAGGCATCGGGCTAAGCCCATACCCCTATCAATCATTTACGAAAGGAGTCTTTCAGTGAAAGAAAAAAACAAAAATATCATCGTTTCCTTCCGCGTCACACCGGAAGAAAAAGTTTGGATCGAGGAAAATTCCTACGGTCATTACAGGCGCATCAGCAACTTTGTCCGCGACTGTATTTTCAAAAAAGAGATCGTTAACATCGACGGAGCCGATGAAATTGCGCACGAGCTTCAGCGTATCGGCAACAATCTCAATCAGCTTACCCGTGCCGTCAACGCCGGATTTGTTCGGGCAGTTGACCTCGGAGAAACCAAACAGGAGGTGCAAAAAGTATGGCAATCGTTAAATTCATTGCTTCGGGATGCCCGATGAACAACATTTTTCCCTATGTCATGAACCGAAACAAGACCGAGGACGGCATATTGGTTTCGGGAATTCATTGCACGCCCGAGTCCGCACTTGACGAATTCCGCTTTGTAAAAAACAAATTCGGCAAGATCGACGGCAGGCAATATTACCACATTGTCCAATCGTTCAGCCCCGATGACAAGCTGACCCCCGCGACCGCGCACGAAATCGGTCTGCGCTTTGCCGGATACTTTTCCGGCTATCAGATCGTCGTTGCCACACATTGCGACCGTGATCATCTTCACAATCACCTCGTCATGAACTCGGTGAATATGGAAAACGGAAAGAAGTTTCATCAGTCTGCCGATGACCTTGCCCGCGTCAAGGAGTATTCCAATCAGCTCTGTCGTGAATACGGACTGTCCGAAACCGAAACGAAATCCTCCTTCGGGCAGATGCCGCAGTGGAAAGACCTGCTACGGCGTAAGGCATATTCCGTTGCCTGCCGCACCTCCTGCAAAGAAGATTTTATCTACGATATGGAGATGCACGGCTACAAGGTGGACTGGCAGGAGGGACACAAGTATATTACCTTCACCACACCGGACGGTCATAAATGCCGTGACAACAAGCTCTTTGCCGAGCAGCTTCTGCGAAAAAATCTGGAGATTTATTTTCTCCTCGGCGGATGTGAGTCGGGACTTGCGGAGCAGTACCGGCAGTTTGAAAACCGCCTGCATCCGAAACACGGTTATACGGTGGGAGAAGGTCTGTTTTCTCTCCTGAAAAGTCTGCTCGAAGCCATGCCGTATGAAGGGCGCTTCACTCCTCCTGTCGAAGAGCATCAAATCGATAAGCTGACCGTCATGGAGCTGGAAATGCTCGGCATCAAGGTCGAACCTAAAGCACTGCTTCAATATTCTGCGTACAGCACGCAGGACGAAGATCAGGGCTTTGGGCTCTTTTATTAAACAAAACTATCACAATCCGCAGAAAGGTAACTTATGAAACAACGAAAAATCATTTACGAAAACGCACAACTTCCGGATGACTACTCACTCGACAGATATGAATTCCGCACGCCCGCCGGAGCGGAATTTGATCCACAATGGGCTGTCTGCCACAGAAACGGCGTTGAATTTTACCGCACGGACAGTGGTATTTCCAAAAGCCGTGTACAGGAATCATGCGGGCAGAAATACCGTGTCAACTCAATCTTCCCGCACACTGCCGGGCGTGACCTTGATGACAATATCAGTCACCTGCTCGGGCAGGAAATTGATAATGTTTCCTGAACTCTTCCGAAAAACACTGGACTTTGAACCCGATTGGGAGTATGATTGCCTTGGGAAAATACGCTTCCCAAGCACTCTCAATCGGTTTGACTGCACAAGGAGGTAAAATATGATGAAGTCAAACCAAAACGAAAAGAAAATCACAGCGCTGTACTGCCGTCTCTCTCAGGAAGATGAAAACAAAGGTGACAGCGACAGCATCATCAATCAGAAATCCATTCTGACCAAATACGCAAAGGATAACGGCTTTGAAAACATCGAAGTTTTTGTGGATGACGGCTATTCCGGTGTCAGCTTCAACCGTCCGGATTTTCAGCGGCTTCTGGAATTGATGGAGCAAGGAAGGGTATCCACTCTGATTACCAAAGACCTCTCCCGCCTCGGACGCAATTATATTGAGGTCGGCAATTATACCGAGATACTTTTTCCGCGGTGGAATGTCCGCTATATCGCTGTCAATGACAATTATGATTCACTTTACAGCGAAAGCAATGAGTACGCTCCTCTCAAAAATCTGTTCAACGAATGGTTTGCCCGTGACACAAGCAAAAAAATCCGAGCGGCAATCAAGGCAAAAGCCGAGCGCGGAGAACGGGTCGGCACGGTAATTCCATACGGGTACACACGCGATCCGGAGATCAAGGGGCACCTGATCACCAATCCGGAAACCGCACCGGTCGTAAAAATGATTTTCTCCCTATGCGCAGAGGGAAAAGGTCCGCGGATCATTGCAAACGCCCTGCGGAAAAAGAAAATCCCAAAGCCAACCATGTATCGGTTTATGACCGAAGGCATATACGGAGCCGTGACCGATACGGAAGACATGTACGGCTGGAACGACCGCACGGTTGCGGGGATTCTTGATAACGAAATCTACCTCGGGCATACCGTCAATTGTCGCACAACGGTCGTATCCTATAAAGACAAGCGCGTCATTGACCGACCGGAGAGTGAGCAATACCGATTTGAAAACACACATGAAGCCATTGTCGATCAGACGACATGGGACATTGTCCGGCAGGTGCGGCAAGGAAAGCGCAGGCGCAACTCGATGGGTGAGGTAAACAAATACAGCGGACTGCTGTACTGCGCCGACTGCGGATCCAAGCTGTATTTTGTCCGCGGAAGAACGATGAAATCGGATGCGTTCAATTTCATCTGCTCCCGCTACCGTAAACACATGGGCGAGAAACAATGCACCCCGCACAGTATTCGGGAGATCGCGCTTGACGAGATTATTTTGGAGGAAATCCGCAGAGTAACCTCGGAAGCACGGAAGCACACGGCAGAATTTGTTCGTTTCATCAGTCAAAAAAGCTCCTCCGAAAACCGAAAGGAGCTGAATGCAAAATTATCCGAACAAGGTAAGCTGACAAAGAGAAACGAGGAGCTGAACCTGCTGTTCAAACGACTGTATGAGGACAATGTACTCGGCAAGGTCACAAATGAGCAGTTCCGGATGCTGTCTGATGGCTATAACGCTGAACAGAAAACGACTGTCGAACGGTTGGAACAACTCAAGGTCGAAATTGAACAGCTTAAATCTACAGCAGTCAATGTGGAAAGGTTTGTGTCGCTCGCGCGCAAGTATACGGATATACGGGAGCTGACACCCGAGATCCTGCGGACATTCATCAGCAAAATCGTGATTCACGAGCGCCCGTCACGAAAGAAAAGCGAGGGCGAACAACGGATCGACATTTACTTCACGCACATCGGCTCCATGCCGGACGGTGAATCGGAAAGAGCCGATCATTGCCGGAACCAAGCCATCTCCGCAAGAACAGCGGAATTTCCGGATGCATATCAGAAACCGATTTCAACGATCCGGTTATAACATGGTCTGAAAGCCAAACGGCTCTGAGCAAGTTATTTAGGCTCACAAAGCCTTTCGCAAAACGAAAAGGACGAACAGCCGAAACTGTTCGTCCTTCCCGCCCGATTGCTTTTGCTTCCTTCTCATAATTCATCTTTATGAGAAGGAAGCAAAAGCAGGTGTTTTTTTGTTGCCATTTATTTCAGATAATCCATGGGATTTACGCGCGTATATTTGCCTGTTTTGCTGTCATATACGCGTATCTCAAAATGCAGATGTGTGCCTGCATACGGATTTGCTGTTGTGGGCGATGGGCTGACTCTGCCGGTATTTCCCGATTCGCCTATCACCTGTCCCGCCTGAACATAATCACCGACAGAGACGAATTTTTTGCTCATGTGTGCATAATATGTACGCATTCCGTTTTCATGCTCTATCACAACAAATGTACCGTATGTCCAGAGCATACTTTTGTCGGTAGCGGGGTTGAAAGCGCCGTTATTATATGCCATCACAACTCTGCCGCTCATCGAGGCGACAACGGCTTCTCCATACCATACGCCGATATCAAGTCCGCCATGACCTCCGCTTCCGTAATTCTGTGTGATGTTGTAATTTCTGCCTATGTATTTGCCGCTCACTTCTCCTGCGACAAGATACGGCAGGCGGAATTTCTCGGGCTCGGGCGTCGGATTCGGTGTGGGGTCGGGTTCAGGTGTAGGCTCGGGCTCCGGTGTAGGTTCGGGTTCGGGTGTTGGTTCCGGTTCCGGCTCGGGAGCGACATATGTGCCGACGGCGATAACTTCGTTTACAGGCTCTTCGCGTTCCTGCAAAATGAGAGTTTCGTTCTCCTTTTCGCCGTGGTAATACGATATCTCATATGTTTCCTTGAGGATGCCGTTTCTGCCTGTGGCGATAAGCTTTTCCTCGCCGAGCGGCAGACTGTCGTCTGAAATCCGTTCCGTTTCATATGGGATATCGCTTGTCCGCACCTCGATTTCCGATGTATGCGAAACCTTTGTCCCCATGAGGAGGATTTCATTTTTCGGATATACCTGTATGCGTTCGTCTATGTAATTGCCTATCGGTCGCCCCGCGCGGTAAAGCAGCGTCGTGGTATAAACCTTTTTCCCGACGATGCCCTCGCGGATAACTATCGTATCGTCGTCATAATGCTCATCGGAATACCGTATTTCCGTCTCATAGGGGATATCTTCGGTTCTGGTGAAAACATATGATGTCGGCGGCGCTTCGGCTACTGCGGTTGATGTAGTTGAAGCGGTTGAGGTCGATGCTACCGCGGATGCTACGGTGGACTCTGTGGTTGTCGCGGTTGTTTCGGTGGAAGCGGTGTCAGTTTCGGTGGCTGTCGTTTCGGGCGGAAGGGTAGTGTTTGTTACCGTCGTTTGTGCGGTTTTTTCTGTCGTCACAAGTAAAGACGGCGTTGTCGTTTCCGTCGCGGGCGGCGCGGCAGATGGCAGAGTGGAGACTTTGCCGTCGAGTGTCTCTTCGGAGGAGCAGGAACAAAGAAGTATCAGTGCGCATAGCACGGCGAGAATGAAAAGTGCGGCGGAAAGCCGCCTTTTTGATAGAGATGATTTCATGAGAGTATTCCTTTTTACCGTATCCGTTCGGGATGTGATTCTGTCATAATAATACAATAAAAAGCATAATGAAATCAATGGAAAATATTTCATAATATACATATATAAGGAAAAAGAGCATCATTTTTTGCATGAAATGAAGCGCTGTATCCTATATCGGAATAAATTGCCATACTGCTGTTTTGTCGAAATTTGCCTGCCGTCATATAATGAAGCAGGGCATAAAAGCCCTACCCGACAATCAAATTTCGGAGGATAAAAGAATTTATGGCAACTATTACAAATCAGGCAAGAATAACTTATTCTTACGGTGCGGTAAATGCCGCTGCCGCATCAAATATAGCAACGGCTACTCTGACAGAACCGCTGACGGGAAGCAAAACCTCGCTCGGCTCGACTTACACGGCAGGCGATGAGATAACATATATTCTCTCGCTGACAAACGGCAGCGCAAACGCCGCGGCAGATATCACAGTGACCGACAATCTCGGAAGAGCGACCGTAGGCGAAGTCACATATACGCCGCTTTCCTATGTCGGACCCGCATATCTTTATATAAACGGTGTTTATACCTCAGAGCTGACTCCTGCAACCGAGGCAGGGCAGATAAGATTCACTCTGCCGTCTATACCTGCGGGCGCAAATGCCGTTATTATCTATAAGGCGGCACTGACAGATGAAGCACCGCTCACCTCTGGTTCTACCGTAACAAATACGGCAACTTTCACTTCGCCTACACTCGGCACAGCCGAAGAATCAAATACGATAACCGTAGAGGATTATGCAAGGCTGAATATAGTCAAGGCAATGTCACCGAACCCCGTAACAGGCGGCGGACAGCTGACTTATACCTTTACTATTTATAATTACGGCAACGATGCGGCAACGGATGTTGTACTGACGGATGTTTTCTCTCCCGCACCGACGGACATAACCGTCACCGTGAACGGTACGACTGTCGCCGCAGAGAATTACACCTATACCGGCGGCACGCTGACTTTACCTGCGGCAGGCTCATCTTATGAGATAACAGTGCCTGCGGCAACATTTACGACAGATACGACAACAGGTGCAGTTACCGCTTCTCCCGGCGTTACCGTCGTCGAGGTCACGGGGACAATTTAAAATAAAAGCACGGAAAAATGCAAATACGGGCGACGCTGTCGCCCGTATTTGTGTGTGGGGGGACAATGCGTGCACGAATCTGCTTGGTTCTTTCGTGTGAAATGTTCGCACGCGCGGTATAGCTGAAACTGTTGGGAACACAAAACTGCCGATTTTCGCCATGCTACCCTGCCGCACGCACTCACCACGCATGGCTCGCGCGACTAACTCGTGCACGCGGAAGGTGTTTTTTAAGAGGGAGGAAAGCCCTCTTAAATGACTTTTGGTACTTTTCGTCACTGAAAAGTACGATAAAATAAAAGTTTCTTTAAGCATCTCGCGGGCGAACAATGTTCGCCCCTACCTGAGAGCCAAAGTCCCCTCAACAGCCAAAATAAAAAGTCAAATCCCTTCCCGCTTTTTCTTTTGCTATCGCCGCCGCAAAAGAAAAAGCTACAAAAAAGAAAAGCGCCGAGACGGGGAGGTTTCGCGCTCTGCGGAGCGCGACAAGAGCTACGCGCTCTTGACTTCGCAAGCCTTCCCAAAGGCTTGACCTAAACTTTAATGGAAAAAGGCGGGCGAAAACTTCAATTATGGCGGGCGAAAGCTTTGATTGATAGCATCTGAACGCGCAAAAAAGGTGCGATTTATACAATCGCACCTTTTTTATTTTGTGAATCTTACCGAGATTTCGCCGCCCGAGAGTGTGACCTTGCCATCTGCCGTCTCGACGATAAGCTCGCCGTTTTCGCCGAGAGCGACAGCCTTGCCGACGCCCTCTTTTCCGCCGAAAAAGCGGATTTCTCTTCCGAGCACACAGCTTTTTTCGCTCGCGAGCCGCACGATATCCGCAGGTTCCGCCTTGATGAAATCAAGCAGGTTATCCGCAGTGGCGGTGCAAAGCCTGTTTTTGCGCATGCGCGCCGGGTCGAGCGAGCAGGCGATATCTGCCACCTCAGGCGGGAAATTATCGCCGCCCGCATTTATTCCTATGCCGACGATATAATGCGAAAAAGTGCCTGTTTCGAGGTCGCTCTGCGCCTCGGTGAGTATCCCGCAGACCTTTTTCTCACCGAGATAAATATCGTTTATCCATTTGATTTTCGGCTTGGCATCGTATTCCGCTTCTATCGCGCGGAGCGTGGCGCAAGCCGCCGCCGTTGTCAGCAGCATCGGCGGGATTTTCACCGCCGCGGCATCGAGAATCATGCTGAAATATATTCCGCCCTCGGAAAAGAAGCTCTTCCCATGCCGTCCTCTGCCGCCACTTTGTGCCGCCGCCGCCACCATATGCGGAAGTGTCACGGAAGAAGCAAGCCTCGCCGCCTCGCGGTTTGTGGAGCCCGTTTCTGTGAAAAATGTTATACCGAAATCGTTTTTTGCATAATATTTTATCAGTTCAGGGCAGAGCTTATCGCCTGCCATGCGGTAACCGCCGTCACCTGCTTCTATATCAAAGCCGGCTTCGCGCAGAGCGGCGGCATTTTTCCATACGGCATTCCGCGAGACACCCGCACTGCGTGCGATATCCGAACCGCTGATAAATTTTCCACCAGCCGCCTCAAGCAGTCGGAGTATAGTTTCTTTTGTACTCATATCATTTACCTACACAGAAATTATGGAATATTCTGTTTACAACATCTTCGCCTACAGCCCTGCCGTCTATCTCGCCGATAGCGCCCATTGCCTGTTCAAGTTCGCTTCCTGCGATATCCTCGCCGAAGGTATCAAGTGCCTCGAGCGCGCCTTTTGTGAGTTCAAGCGCACGGCATACGGCGGCATACTGCCTTTCTCCCGTCAGGACTGCGTTTTCGGTATATTCGCCATCGGTATAGAGCGATTCTATCTCTGCTGTGACGGTTGATTTTGCCGTTTCATCTTTTGCGGAAATACGCACGGAATGTGGGAATCCCACATCATCGGCAGAGAGTGCCTCACCTTTGTCACTTTTATTGAGAATGGCAACAATGTCGCAACCCGAAGTTGCTTTTTCTTTTATAAGTGTGATAATTTGTCTGTCCTCATCGTCGAGCGGTTTGCTCCCGTCGAAAACGGCGAGAATCAGCTCGGCATTCTCTATCGCGGAGAGCGAACGGTCAACGCCTATTTTCTCTATGGCATCACCCGTTTCGCGTATGCCCGCAGTGTCACAAAGACGGAGCAAAATGTCGCCTGCGGCAACAGTTTCGCTTATCACATCGCGCGTCGTGCCGGCAATGTCGGTTACTATTGCCCGTTCGCTGCCGCACAGCAGATTGAGCAGGGTAGACTTGCCCGTGTTCGGCTTGCCGCAGATGACGGTGTTCACGCCCTCGCAGACAGCATGTCCCGTACGATATGTTGCGGCGAGCGCAGCAAGATGCGCGGCGATTTTTTGTGTGCGCGTGCGCATTTCATCGCGAGAAAGCGGCGCGAGGTCCTCCTCGGGGAAATCTATCGTGGCATATGCGCTCGAAATAATCTCGCCCAGTTCATCGTAAATCGCGTCGGTTTCGCGTTTTATCTTGCCCTGCGCCGCATTGTCCCAAAGGCGGAGACTGCTGTCTGTTTTCGCATCTATTTTGCCTATGACCGCCTCTGCCTGCGAAAGGCTTATCTTGCCGGAGGAGAAAGCACGGCGTGTAAATTCGCCTGCCGCCGCCTGCACAGCTCCGCATTCGAATGCGCGTGAAAGCACGCGGCTCGAGAGCAGTACGCCGCCATGGCATGAGATTTCAACGGTGTCTTCACCCGTGAACGAATGCGGAGCGCGGAAAACGGTGACCACGGCTTCATCAAGTGTGGTGCCGTCCGCATTTTTCACATCGCAGAGTGCCGCGTAATTTGATTTTACGGCGGAGAGCGGTTTGCCGTTTTTGGGGAAGATGAATTTTTCGCCGATGGCAATGCTTCCGTCGCCCGACATGCGTATGACGGCGATGCCGCCCTTTCCGCGCGGGGTCGATATGGCGGCTATAACCGAACCGAATATGCTGTACATACGTTTCTCCTTTGAATTTTTGTGGTAATGTGTTGTTTTGATGTTGAGCCAACAAACAGAAAAAGCAAAAATATATGCTTTATCCCGTCAGCGCACAAACTTCCCCATATCAGCACCCAAATATCAACCGCGAGGTTTGCCGTAGCCTGACATGGCACAGCGGCAAATCCGAGTCGGCGCTTGAGCGTTTCGAACCTGTAGCCGTGGTTAAGCTACAGCGGGACGGTCGGGGCACTTTGTTCGCACCAGTCGCCGCGAGGCGACAGAAGGTGTTTAAAAGAGGAAAGCATTCCTCTTTTTGTCCTTTTCGTTCTTTTCGGACAAGCGAAAAGAACATTATAAGAAAAGTATCTTTTTGCATTTTACGGGTCGTCGTAGGCGGCGACGCCAACACACATGCTTCGCATATGTGTTAATTCCCTCTATACACGAGCAGTTTTCTTCCTATATAGTTCCATATGAGGACAATGCCCTTGACAACGCAGTTGACGAGCAGATACCAGAAACCCGCGCGCCCTGTTATATTCGTTCCGACCCACATGAGAAGCACGGTCAGCCCATATCCGATGGCGCCGACGAGCGTATAGAGCAGGAAGCCTTTCCAGCCGCCGTCTCTTTTATGCTGTTCTGCCGAGGTGAAAACAAATATTCTCGAGAGTATAAAATTCACGGCAAGACCCGCAAAAAAGCCCGCCGTAGTCGCAATAATAAGTGTCGAAACCTTTTCACTCCCGCCGAAAACAACCTCTTTGAAAAGTGCCAGCACACCCATATCGACAAGCGCCGCGATGCCGCCGACTATAGCGTAACGAAGAAATTCAAAGAGATTTTTATTTGATTTTTTACTCATTTTCATATAACCTCAAAGCGCCTTTTTCGGCGGATTTTATAAATCAAGTATACCATATTTTTCCCTTAATTTCAATAGTAAACAAAAAATAATTGCCATCTTGCTTATAAAAAAGGAAAAGAGCGGTAAAAATATTACCGATACCCGCAGTAAGCGGAAATTTTTCGAAAGGAAGAAAAATAATGAAGAAAATCAACATTTTACTGACAGTTTTTATGCTTCTCGCATTCATGTGCCTGTCACTCTCCGCCGCCGATTTGCTTTCTCCCGCAATCGCCGTGATGCAGAGTGAAACACGCATGATAAAAACCTGCATAGGAGAAAATGCGGCGCATTTCTCCGCTTTTGATTTTGACAGTGTGCTCGGCACGCAGGCAGGTTCCGCCGTGATAACACAGCTTCCCGCACCCGAGACGGGCACGCTCAAGCTTGGCGAAGCCGATGTTCTGCCCGACCAGATAATCACACGCGAACAGTTTGACTCTCTCGCATTTGTGCCAAGCGGGAATGAAGAAGCAACCTTCCGCTTCCGCCTCGCCGACAGCGGATACGAAAGTTCGTTTGTCTGCTCGATAGTGCCGATGGAAAAGCTGAATTTTGCTCCTGTGGCAAAGATGGGCGAGATAGCGGGAAAAGAAAACATCGCTGTTTTCGCTTCGCTTGCCGCAAGCGACCCGGACGAGGACGAGGTGACTTTTCATATCACCAAAAATGCGCGCCACGGCAATGTGACATTGCTCGACCGCAAAACGGGCAAAATCAAATATACACCCGAGGAAAACTTCAGCGGCAAGGATAAATTCACATTTATTGCCGTAGATAAGTACGGTAATGAGTCTGCTCCCGCCACAGTGAAAATAAAAGTGGAGAAGAACAGACTCGATATCGAATATGCGGATATGCAGGGCGAGGACGCACATATGGCGGCTGTTATCCTCGCGGAAAATGATATCCTCACAGGCGAAAAACTCGGCGATGAAATGACTTTTTCTCCCGAAAAGGAGATAAGCCGAGCCGATTTTCTGATAATGGCAATGCGGGCTTCCGATATAGATAAGGGCGACAGCGCTATCGCAAGCAAATTTGAGGACGACGCGTCTTTTACGGGGTATCAGCGCAGATATATCACAAAAGCACAGGAAATGAAACTGGTCTATGGCTTTGATACCGAAAGCGGCGCCGTATTCAGACCGAACGAAAGTATTACTCTCGCTCATGCGGCGACGATTGTCGGCAGGATAGCCGGACTGGAAAAATACAGCGTCGATGATGCCGTTTGCGTTTTTGCCGACGAGAAATCGGAGATAACGCAGGAGGGCATGGATGTACTTGCTTCCATCGGTGTTTTTGCCGAGGCTTCGGCAGAAAAGAACCTTACCCGTGCGGAAGCCGCAAAGCTGCTTCTCTATATGCTCGAGAGTAAATAACGCACCCGCCTCTCTTTTTCACGGCAATCGTGCGCTTTCCGCTCTCTGTATTATGTATATAGAAAAAAACGCGCACTTCGCAGAAAAATAATCTGAAAAAAATCCCATCATGCCAAAATTGCATGATGGGATTTTGATTTCAGTGTGCTTACGCGCTCCATAATTACATTTTTTACGCACCAATTAAAGCTTGTGCCTGCCACACAAAAGTTTTCGCCCGCATTTTATCAAAGTTTAGGTCAAGCCTTTGGGGAGGCTTGCGGGTTCAAAGGCGCGGAGCCTTTGTCGCGCTCCGCAGAGCGCGAAATCTTCTTCCGGCGTTTTCTTTTTGATAGCTTTTTCTTTTGCGGCGGCGATGGCAAAAGAAAAAGCGGGTTGGCAGAAGTCTTTTGTTTTGGCTGTTGACGGGACTTGGGCTCTTATCGTAGGGCGGTGGCTTGCTGCCGCCGTATAGAATCATAAAAATACTTTGCGTTTATCGCGCTTTTGAGTGACCAAAAGCGCGGCAAAAGTCATCAAAGAGAGCTTTCCCC